>NZ_JABWRG010000002.1:0-165545 GCF_014268825.1 Pseudomonas sp. SWRI51
GGCTTGCCCCGCGATGCGATGTTGGCAGTGCTATTGCTATCGCGGGGCAAGCCCGCTCCCACGTTATCCATGTAAATCAGATAGTTAGCGTTTGTTCCATGAGAGCTGGCGACAGCCTGCGATGAGGCCAGTACAGGGTTGTACAAAACCCACAAACACCGCGCCAGCCCGTGATAGCGATGTTTGACGGGTGCTCTACCAACCACTCACAAACTCACGTTCAACGCCTGGCGCAGCGGCTCCCCGCGCGCATCATCCGCCCCACTGACCAGGGCAAAATTGTAGTCCCCATGGGACCAATACCGCGCCTCCAACTGCCCATCGGTGCGCTGCCCAGTGGGCATGCGCTCAAAGTGCTGCCCCGGCGAGCGCAGGAACACACTGATGCGCACCCCCTCGCGGTCCTCGAACACCAACAAGGCAGCAGGCCCCGCTTCATTGCTCAGCAACCGCGCCCCCACCGGCTGCAGGCCATAGCTGCTCAAATCAGGCAACCGCCCCACACGATTGAAATGCTGACCCAACCACGCCTGCAACCGCGCTGGGTCGTTGGCCTGGATGTCCAGCGCGCGGGTGTCGGCAAACAACCGGTGGGCCTGTACCGCATCGGCCATCGGCAACTCGCGTGCGGCCAAGGTAACCTCCCGCGCCTGCCAGCCCCCCAGCCCGCCCAGCCCGACCGCCAATAGCAGCAGCGCCGCACTGGCCAGCCGGCGCTGGCGACGCTGACGCAAACGCCTGCGCAACGGCGCAAGTTCAAGCCCGGGGTCCACGGGTTGCTCGGCCAACCCCGCCAATGCTGCGCGCAGGCGCCGGGCATCGGCGCTCCAGGCATCCAGGCGCGCCGCTTCCTGCGGGTTGGCCGCAAGCCAGGCCTGGACCTGGGCCCGGCGCGCAGCCGGCAAACGGTCGTCGACGAAGGCGTGAAGTTCGTCTTCAGTGGGGATCAGCTGGGTCATTTGAGTCTCCGCAAGGCCGGTGGCGCGGGGTTGCCTTCTGTCAGGTCACGCAGGGCGGCGCGCGCGCGCGACAGGCGTGACATCACTGTGCCGATGGGGATGCCGAGGGTCTCGGCGGCTTCCTTGTAGCTCAGGCCTTCGACGCTGACCAGCAACAGCAACGCACGCTGTTCGGTGGACAGCCGCGCAAACGCCTGCAAGTCAACCTGGGCCAGCACGATGCTCTCGACGTTATCGCCGATCGGCTCCTCGGCCTGGCTACGGCCAAACAGGCTGAGCCAGCGTGCGTGCAGGCGCTCGCGGCGTTTGCCGTCCAGGTAGAGCCGATACAGGATGGTGAACAGCCACGGGCGCAGGCCGTCTTCGCTGTGCTGCTGGCGCCAGCGGCTCAACGCTCGCTCGACCGTGGCCTGCACCAGGTCGTCGGCGCTGCCGGGGTCGCGGCACAGCCACAAGGCGAAGCGGCGCAGCCGCTGCAGCAGCTCGCGCCAATGGTGGTCGTCCAGATCATGCATGTTCAGGCCCCGGTGGGCAGTCAGTGTAAAGGCACAGACGCACCGGCAGGCAATCTATTCCATGGCGGTGGAATAAACCCATTGCCCGCCCGTCGTACTGGCTCACAACCCGCATGATGGATGACCTGATGAACGCTCCCCTGAACGGCTCCGCCAAGGCCCTGCGCCTGGCCGCCATCGCTGCCGCCGTTGCGGCGCTGGGCGCAGGCTTTGCCTATGCCGCTGGCTGGGTCGGCGCCAGCAAGCTTACCCCGCAGCGCATCATCGACACCTTCGAGGCCCAGGCCGGGCACCACCCCGGCTATCGCAAGAACCACGCCAAAGGCCTGTGTGTGAGCGGCTACTTTGAAAGCAATGGCCAGGCTGCCGCGCTTTCCAGCGCGCGGGTGTTCAGCCAGAAGAAGGTGCCCGTGATTGGCCGTTTCGCCATCGGCGGCGCCAACCCCTTCGCCCCCGATACCGCCGTGCCGGTACGCAGCCTGGCGCTGCAACTGAGCAGCGACGATGGCCAAGTGTGGCGCACCGGCATGAACAACCCTCCGGTACTGGCCGTCAGCACCCCCGAGGCGTTCTACGCGCAAGTGCTGGCCGCCACGCCAGACCCGGCCACCGGCAAACCCGACCCAGCCAGGCTGCAAGCGTTTTTTGCAGCCCACCCTGAAAGTGCGGCGTTTCGCCAATGGGCCGCGGCTTACAAACCCAGCGACAGCTTTGCCAGCACCGCCTACAACAGCATCAACGCCTTCCGCCTGATCGACGCCAACGGCCAGGCCCAGCCAGTGCGCTGGACGCTGGAGCCGCAAACCCCCTTCACTGCCCTGCCCGCCCAGGTGGACGACAAGCTGCTGCTTCAGCACGACCTCAAGCAGCGCCTGGCACAAGGCCCGCTGCGCTGGACTTTGCGCCTGACCCTGGCCGAGCCCGGCGATGCCGTGGACGACCCCGCCAACCCATGGCCGGCCGAACGGCGCAGCGTCAACGCCGGCACCCTGGTGCTCGAGCAGGTCGACGGGCCCGAACAAGGCGCCTGCCGCGACCTGAATTTCGACCCACTGATTCTGCCCCACGGCATCGAACCCTCCGCCGACCCCATCCTTGCGGCGCGTTCGGCGGCCTATTCGGTGTCGTTCAACCGGCGCAGTGCCGAAACCCTGCAACAAGGAGCCAAGCCATGAGTGTTACCGCCTTCCACCCCCTGGCCCGGCTGCTGCACTGGCTAATGGCGCTGCTGATCCTGGCGATGCTGTTCATCGGTGTGAGCATGGTCGGCGACCTGTCCACCCGCCACCCGCTGCTGGTGGAACTGCACAAGGCCACAGGGCTAGCCCTGCTGGTACTGGTGGTGCTGCGCATTGCGCTGCGCCTGAGCCTTGCCCACCCGCCACTGCCGCGCACCCTGCCGCCCTTGCAGCGCCTGGCCGCAGGCGCCTCGCACGTGCTTTTGTATCTGCTGATGCTGGCCATGCCGCTGCTCGGTTGGGCGATGCTGTCGGCAGGTGGCTACCCGCGCCCGTTGCAGCTACCGGCCATTGCGCCGCACGACCTGCAGCTGTACGCGATCTTGCGCCAGGCCCATGGCTGGGCCGGCTACGTGCTGTTCGCCACGGTCCTGCTGCACCTGGCCGCCGCGCTGATGCATGCGCTGGTGCACCGCGACGGGGTGTTACGCAGCATGTGGCCCGGCCCGCTGGGCCGCCGCAGCTGACCACTGCGCGCCCTGACGTACAGCGCGCGATAAGGGAGGCAGAGTGTGTTTTAATGCGTCGCCCATTATTTTTGACACCTCTGCAAACAAGGCGGCTATGGACACGGGGACACGACTCAAACTGGTGCGTGAACGCAACAACCTCTCGCAACGTGAACTGGCCCGCCGCAGCGGCCTGACCAACTCGACGATCTCGCAGATCGAACAGAACCGTGTCAGCCCGTCGGTCAGCTCGCTGAAAAAACTGCTCGAAGGCATCCCCATGTCGCTGGCAGAGTTTTTCAGTTTCGACGAGCCCGTGCGCGAAGAACGTTTTGTATTCCGTGGCCCCGAGCAGCCCGACCTTGGCCGTAACGGCCTGCGTATGTTGCTGGTCGGCGCCAGCGTCGAAGGCCGGCAAATGCGCATGCTGCGCGAGCTGTATGCGCCGGGCGCGGACTCCGGCGAACCTATCGTGCATGCCGTGGGCGAAGAATGTGGCCTGGTCACCCGTGGCACCATGGAGCTGTGGGTCGACGGCCAGGTGAGCATCCTCAACGCAGGTGACGGTTATTACATCCCCACCACCCTGCCGCACACCTTCAAGAACATCGGCCCCGACGAGGCCGAGATCATCAGCGCCAACACTCCGGCGAACTTCTGATCGCGCCGTGATCGGTTGGCGCGAGGCTGGCAGCGCTGGAAATTCCATGGTTTTGTGCAAGCTTGTGGTGGCCCCATCGCAGGCTGCCGCCAGCTCCCACAGGGATTGAGCCAGGCATTTATGTCGCAGCGCTGCACGGTCCCCGTGGGAGGTTCTATGGTTTTGTACAACTCTGTTTTCGCCAGGCATATCTCCTTGTGGCGAGCGGGCTTGCCACAGCTCTCTATCGTTTCTCACAGGATTGGTTCCCACCAGCAATATTGCGGTTAAGCACCGCCTCTGTGGGAGCTGGCGCTAGCCTGCGATGAGGCCGGTAGCGGGTTGCACATAATCGGCGTGGGCTTACTTGGAATGCCAAACCACCCAGACTGATGGCACCGCCTACGCCGGTATCGTGGGCCTCAGCCCAAGGCCTGCTCGACGAAGTCCAGCCGGTCCTGGCCGAAGAACATCTGCTCGCCGACAAAACACGTCGGCGCACCGAATACCCCTTTGCCAACAGCCTCCTGGGTTGCCAGCTTCAATGCTTCCTTGACCTGCGGCTCAGCCGCCAGTGCCTGGAATTCAACCGCATCAAACCCGCCTTCGCCAAGGGTCTGCGCCAGCACTGCTGGCTCAGAGAGGTTGCGCTGGCGCACCCAAAGGCCCTCGAACAGCACCGTTAGCAACGCCTCGAACCGCTCGGTTGCATACAGTTGCGTGCCTATCAACCCGCGCATCAGGTTCAGCGTATTGATCGGAAAACCCGCCGGCATGCCGAAGCCGACGCCGTAGCGGTCGGCGAAGCGCTTGAGGTCGGTGAACATATAGCGCCCCTTGGCCGGCACCATCGCTGGCGAAGCATTGCCGGTGGCCTGGAACACACCGCCAAGCAATATCGGCCGATAGCTCAAATGCGCGCCGTTACGGGCACACAGCGCAGGCAATTGGGTCCAGGCCAGGTAACTGGCGGGGCTGCCCAGGTCGAAGTAGAACGCTACGGTCTTGTTCATGGTGGTGGTCCTTGCACAGGTAAGGTTGCCGGTAACAGGTAACAAGCGCGGCTCACCACTGCTCCATCCACGGCCGCAGGTCCAGCTCGAATGTCCACGCATCGCGCGGCTGGCTGTGCAGGTACCAATAGCTGTCAGCGATGTGCACAGGGTCAAGGATGCCGTCCTGGCCCTTGAGCGCGTAGCGTTCGGGGAAGCTATCACGAATGAATGCCGTATCGATGGCGCCATCCACCACCACATGGGCCACATGAATGTTCCGCGGGCCGAGTTCACGGGCCATGCTCTGGGCCAATGCGCGCAACGCGTGCTTGGCCCCGGCAAAGGCGGCGAAGCCTGACGCACCCCGGGTAGCGGCGGTGGCACCGGTGAACAGTAGCGTGCCGCGCTCGCGCGGGACCATGCGCCGGGCCACGGCCTGCGCCGTCAGAAAACCGGCAAAGCAGGCCATTTCCCAGATTTTGAAATACTTGCGTGGGGTCTCATCAAGAATGCTGCAGGGCACATTGGCGCCGATATTGAACACGTACGCCTCGATCGGGCCGATATCGCGCTCGATGGTCTCGACCAACTCAGCCACCTCATGCTCGTTGCGTGCATCCGAGCCAAAGCCGTGTGCCTGGCCACCGGCGGCGCGAATCTGGTCCAGCAAAGGCTGTAGTTTGTCGGCCTGGCGGCGTGTCACACAAGCGATGTAACCCTCGCGGGCAAAGCGCTTGGCAATTTCACCGCCGGTAGCATCGCCCGCCCCCACCACCAGCACCACTTTCGCTTGGTCTGCCATGCAACGCTCCATTGGTGAATGATCGTTTAGTAAACGAACGCTATGCTACGATCACGCCTTGGTCAAGCCAGGTGCTGTCATGCGCTACTCCACCGAACACAAACAACAAACCCGCGACAAGCTGCTGGCCAGCAGTGGCGCGCTGGCCAAGCGCGGCGGCTTTGCCAGTACCGGGGTGGCCGGCCTGATGAAGGCTATCGGCCTTACCGGCGGCGCGTTCTACAATCACTTCCCGTCCAAGGACGACCTGTTTACCGAAGTGGTGCGCCGCGAACTGTGCAACAGCCCTCTGGCGCAGGGCACGGTTGACCGCAAGCGGCTCAAACGGCTGCTCGATCAGTACCTTTCGATGGCCCACCTGCACAACCCCGAAGGCGGATGCCCGCTGCCTCCGTTGGGTGTCGAAATTGCCCGTGCCGAACGCCCGGTGCGCGAAGAAGCCGAGCACTGGCTGGTGCACTTGCACGACGCCTGGAGCCTGACCTTGGGCGATACGCAACAGGCCTGGGCGCTGATCAGCCAATGTGTCGGGGCGCTGGTGGTCGGCCGCATGCTGGCCAGCGAGCCGCTACAGGCACAGGTGCTGCAAGCCAGCCGCAACCAGGTGCACAAGGCCTTCGATGAAACGGAGTAACCAAGCTTGACGCATACGTCAAGCTGGCCTTAGGTTAGCCCCATCAGCCCTTCGAGCCACACCATGAGCAGCCAGACCTACAGCATCTCCGACCTGTCCCGTGAACTGGACATCACCACCCGGGCCATCCGTTTTTACGAAGAGCAAGGGCTGCTCAGCCCCGAGCGTCGTGGCATGGAGCGCATCTATTCGGCGCGGGACAAGGTCACCTTGAAGCTGATTCTGCGCGGCAAGCGCATCGGTTTCTCGCTGGCCGAGTGCCGCGAACTGATCGAGCTGTACGACCCCAGCGGCGGCAATCAGAAGCAGCTCAACAGCATGCTCGGCAAGATTGCCGAACGCCGTGCCCAGCTTGAGCAGCAGATGCTCGATATCCAGCAGATGCACCTTGAGCTCGATACCGCCCAGGAGCGCTGCGAACAGGCACTGGCTGCCACCCTCGATACCCGCCCTGATCACCGTTGATCCGCTACAGGAACCCCGCCATGTCATTGCCCCGCAAAGTGCGCCTGGTCGAAGTTGGCCCGCGCGACGGCCTGCAGAACGAAGCCCAGCCCATCAGTGTTACCGACAAGGTACAACTGGTGAACGACCTCACCGACGCCGGGCTCGGCTACATCGAGGTGGGCAGTTTCGTTTCGCCCAAGTGGGTGCCACAAATGGCGGGTTCTGCCGAAGTATTCGCCGGCATCGAGCAGCGCGCAGGTGTTACCTATGCGGCGCTCGCCCCCAACCTGCGCGGCTTCGAGGACGCCCTGGCGGCCGGGGTCAAGGAAGTGGCGGTGTTCGCAGCCGCCACTGAGGCGTTCTCGCAGCGCAACATCAACTGCTCGGTCAGCGAAAGCCTCACGCGTTTCGAGCCCATCATGCAGGCCGCGCAACAGCATGGGGTGCGGGTGCGCGGCTACGTATCGTGCGTGTTGGGCTGCCCGTACGAGGGGCGCGTCAGCGCTGAGCAAGTGGCCCCGGTAGCCCGCGCGCTGCACGACATGGGCTGCTATGAGGTGTCGCTGGGCGACACCCTCGGCACCGGCACCGCCGGTGACACCCGACGGCTATTCGAGGTGGTGGCCCAGCAGGTGCCACGCGAGCAGTTGGCCGGGCACTTCCACGACACCTACGGCCAGGCGCTGGCCAATGTCTACGCGAGCCTGCTCGAAGGCATCGCCGTGTTCGACAGCTCCGTGGCGGGCCTGGGCGGCTGCCCGTACGCCAAGGGCGCTACCGGCAACATTGCCACTGAAGATGTGCTGTACATGCTGCAAGGGCTGGGGATTGAAACCGGCATAGACCTGGACAAGCTGATCGCCGCCGGCCTGCGCATCAGTGCAGTACTGGGCCGCGCCACTGGCTCGCGGGTCGCACGGGCGCGCAGCGCGGGTTGAGTCACACGAATGTCACACAGGTGTGGGTGAAGTGTTACCTCGCCCACACCTGGCGAGAGAAAATCGGGTAACAGGGAAACAAATCGACAAAAATTTCGGGTGGTCAACTTTCGATCAAAATAGATAAGCCATTGAATTTAAAGGGCTTTAAAAAGTTGGCACGGCACCTGCTATATCTCTTGCACAACAAAAACAAAAAAACAGCGACACCCAATAAAAACAAGACGAAACGGTTCTGACATAACAAGAACAACACGGCAGAAGCGTAGCTAGCAGATTTTTTTGAAGTAGACGTGCTTTTCAGGGTGAGCTGCCTGGCAGTCAAACCCGCGACCGGACACAGAACAATAAAACTACCGGCAAGGTAGCGGCAGTCAAGGTCGGATCCACTGGATAAATGCAGGTCAGCGCTCAAAAAAATATGTTTGCTCTTGGCCCCGGTTGGGGGCCCTGCGGTACCGAGGCGATGGCTGACAAAAACAACAAAAGGCCGGTCTCAATAATAAAAAAAGAGCAGGCAACAACTTTGAGGGGAGCTTAGGCTCCCCTCAGTGCTTCCTGGCCTTCGTAAAACGCCACCTCCCGCCGAATCAGCGCTCACCGCCCTCTTCTTCGCGGCGTTTTTCCTCGTTGTCCGCTTCAACCTTCTCCACAAGCTTTGGCATGGTGCCCAGCACCAGTAGCGCCAACACGGTACTGATCAGCGCTGTAGCCTCACGCCCCATGCCCGCAGCCGTGCCGATGGCCGCGGTCATCCATAGCCCGGCAGCAGTGGTCAGGCCTTTGACATGGCTGGTGTCGCGGCCATTGCCCTTGAGAATGGTGCCAGCGCCCAAAAAGCCGATGCCAGCGACGATGCCCTGAATCACCCGGCTAAGCGCCTGTTCATCGGCCCCGGCCATGCTCGGCGCCAGCACGAACAGGGCCGCCCCCAGCGATACCAGCATGTGGGTGCGTACCCCGGCAGACTTGCCTTTGCTCTCGCGTTCAAAGCCCAGTACCGCGCCCAGCACCGCTGCCATCAGCAGGCGCACCAGCACGCGGGTCACTTCGCGTTCATCGGTGATATCGGCAAACTCGGCCTGGATCGCCGAAACCACAGTTGCCCATAGTGTTTCCAATTGACTGTTCTCCTTTAACCGCTGAAGCCTCTTACAACACCGACCACAGCCTGCGGCGCGGGTGCCATCGGCACCACCGAGCGGCTCGATGCAACAACCCTCTCCACGCTGCGGTCGCAATCTGTAACTGTCACCGCTGGAGGATTGCGCCATGCCTGTTGAAGTTGATGCCCAAACCCGCCACTGCACCCTGATCGGCGACCACATTCGCCTGGAAGGCACCGGCCCTGAGGTCGAGATCGTGACCGATGAGCAACTGCGCATGTCGGTGGCGATTCTGGCTGGGGAACGCATTCCGATTACCGAAGCCGAGGCCGATGCGCTGACTGTTGCAGGTGCGGTAGATAGCCGCAGGCATCTGAAGACCACCTCGCCAGGCTCGATAATCTAAGGGCTGCGTCTATACAGGGGTTAATCTGATCCGGTTTTTATCGCCTTAGCTGAGTCTGTGCTGCAAACAGTTCGGCGGCCATAGTGCCCAAGCCTGATCCAGGCCTGATGAGCGATGAACCATGAGCGACCGTATCCCTTTCCGTGTGATCGAGATTGCCCCCGCCGCCGCCGACAAGAGCAAAAGCCAGCCAGGCGGCGGCATTCATACCCGAAGCTTCACCGGCTTCTACCGCAACCTGCGCATAAGCTTCGCAGGTGCCCTGTTTGCGCTGTTCTTCGGCACTGCCTGGCTGCAGTGGAATGGCCGCCAGGCCGTGCTATGGGACTTGGCCGAGAGCAAATTCCATATTTTCGGCGCGACGTTCTGGCCACAGGATTTCATCCTGCTGTCGGCGCTGCTGATCATCGCAGCGTTCGGCCTGTTCGCCATTACCGTCTTCGCCGGGAGGGTGTGGTGCGGCTACAGCTGCCCGCAAAGCACCTGGACCTGGCTGTACATGTGGTGCGAAAAGGTCTGCGAAGGCGACCGCAACCAGCGCATCAAGCTGGCTGCCGCACCCTGGAGCCTGTCCAAGCTGGCCCGGCGCAGCCTCAAGCACACGCTGTGGCTGGCCATCGGGCTACTGACCGGGCTGACCTTTGTCGGCTACTTCACCCCCATCCGCCCACTGGCGCTGGAGCTGCTCACCTTCGAGCTGGGCGGCGTGGCGTTGTTCTGGGTGCTGTTTTTCACCGCCGCTACCTACATCAACGCAGGCTGGTTGCGTGAAGCGGTGTGCATGCACATGTGCCCGTACGCACGTTTTCAGGCGGTGATGTTCGACAAGGACACCCTGGCGGTGGCCTATGACCCAAGCCGTGGCGAGGCCCGCGGGCCGCGCAAGAAAGGCAGCGACCCGCGCCAGCAAGGCTTGGGCGACTGTATCGACTGCACCCTGTGCGTGCAGGTTTGCCCTACTGGCATCGACATTCGCGAAGGCCTGCAAATGGCCTGCATCGGCTGCGCGGCCTGCATTGATGCCTGCGACGAAGTCATGGACAAGATGGGCTACGCCCGCGGCCTGGTCGGCTACAAGTCCGAGCACAACCTGCAAGGCGGTACCACCCAGTGGCTGCGCCCGCGCCTGTTGGGCTACGCCACCGCGCTGGTGGTGATGATCGGCGCGCTCATTCTGGCCCTGCAATGGCGCCCAATGGTGTCGATGGACGTGATCAAGGACCGCGGCCTGTTCCGCGAAAACGCCCAGGGGCAGATCGAGAACATCTACCTGCTCAAGATCATCAACAAGACCAACGAACCTCAGCAGTACAACCTGCGCCTGACGGATGCCGAGGGCTTCGAGCTGCACGGTCGCACCACCTTCACCCTGGCCGCAGGCGAAATGAGCGAGCAGGCCGTGTCGGTAGCACTGCTTGCCGACCGCCCCACCAGCAGCTCGCAACCACTGACGTTCGAACTTCAGGACAGCGACCAACCCGGCATCCGCACCACAGCGCAAAGCCGCTTCGTTGCGCCGATGAATCGCTGAGCCGGTACACTGGGATGACCTTGCCTGTGCAGAACAACATGAAACGCTACGAACGCTTTGCCGACGACATCGCCGAACTGATCCGCACCGGGGTGCTCGGCCCCGGGGAGCGGGTGCCGTCGGTGCGCTACGCCAGCCAGACCCACGGGGTCAGCCCGTCCACGGTGTTCCAGGCTTATTACCTGCTGGAGCGGCGCGGGCTGATCCGAGCCCGGCCGCGTTCGGGCTACTTCGTCAACGCCCACACCCCGCGCCCGTTCAGCGAGCCTGAAGTGCAGGTGCCGGCGGGCGAGTCCACCGATGTCGATGTCAGCGGGCTGGTGTTTTCGATCCTCGACTCGATCAAGGACCCGCACACCGTGCCCTTCGGCTCGGCCTTCCCCAGCCCCATGCTGTTCCCGCTGCAGCGCCTGGCCCGTTCGCTGGCCAGCGCCAGCCGGGCCATGGACCCTCGGGTAGTGGTGACCGACCTGTCGCCTGGCAACCCGCAACTGCGCCGGCAAATTGCCCTGCGCTACATGGTTGGCGGCCTGATGCTGCCCATGGAAGAGCTGTTGATCACCAACGGCGCCCTGGAAGCCTTGAACTTGTGCTTGCAGGCAGTGACCCAACCGGGCGATCTGGTGGCCATTGAGGCGCCGGCCTTCTACGCCTGTTTGCAGATACTGGAGCGGCTCAAGCTCAAGGCGGTGGAAATTCCGGTGCACCCGCGCGAAGGCATGGACCTGGCAGTGCTTGCACAAACCCTCGACAAACACCCGGTCAAGGCCGTGTGGTGCATGACCAACTTCCAGAACCCGGTTGGCGCGAGCATGCCGGAGGCGAAGAAACAACAACTGGTGGAATTGCTCAAGCGCCACCAAGTGCCGCTGATCGAAGACGACGTGTACGCCGAGCTGTATTACTCGCAGCAGGCGCCGAAACCGGCCAAAGCCTTCGACACCGAAGGGCTGGTGATGCACTGCGGCTCGTTCGCCAAGAGCCTGGCACCCGGCTATCGCATCGGCTGGGTGGCGGCTGGGCGCTTTGCGCAGAAAATCGAACGGCTCAAGCTGATGACCTCGCTGTGTGCATCGATGCCAGCACAAGCGGCGATTGCCGACTACCTGCAGCATGGTGGCTACGACCGCCACCTGCGCCGCTTGCGCTATGCGCTGGAGGGCCAGCAGGCCAACATGCTTGCCGCCATTACCCGGCACTTCCCGGCGCAAACCCGTGTCAGCCAACCTTCGGGCGGCTACTTCCTGTGGCTGGAACTGCCCGAACAGATGGACGCGCTGAAGCTGTTCCATATGGCTTCGGCACAAGGCATCAGCATTGCACCGGGGCCCATCTTCTCGCCGACCCGGCGTTTCGGTAACTGTATTCGCCTCAATTACGGCAGCCCGTGGGGCGATGCGGCGGAACAGGCCATGGCGACCCTGGGCACTATTATCAGATCTTTCTGATCGAAGGCCGTGCGCGCGGCCTGGCAAATGGCTATAGTTGGCCTTGTCAATTTTGGATCCAACTTATGTCAGACAACGACGCGCCCCTCTGGGCCATGCCCGACGCGCAGCCTGGGGACGATGCGCAGCGCTTCAAATGGCTCTGCGCGCACATGCGTGAAGGGTTTTGTATTGTCGGCTGATCGACGGGCCTCACGGCCCCATCAGCGATTACCGCTATGTGTATGCCAATGACGCCTGCACCCGCCACGCAGGCTTGCGCAAGATTATCGGCCGCACGCTGCGTGAAAGCCTGCCCGCAGAGGCCGACGCGTGGATCCGGCATTACGCTTCGGTACTGCACACCGGCGAACCCAAGCACATCGAGCAACGCCTGGAGGCCACCGGGCGTGACCTGCGGGTCTCCATCTACCGCCTGGAGCCTGCTAGCGCCCGCCGCATGGGCGTGCTGTTTCACGAATGCCGCGACGACTGGCAGCCCCCTTCAGGCCTGCGGCCCCGCGACGGACAATTGGACCAGGCCGTAGCGGAGCGCAGTTGGTACGCGCAACTGGTCGACAGCAGCCTGGCCAACGTGGTGGTGGTCGATTCGAACATGCGCCTGCAGGCGATAAACCGCACTGCACGCCACACTTTGCACATGCTGAACCTGCCAGTGCCGGCGCTGGGCAAATCATTACGCGACCACCCGGTAACCTACCCCGAAGCCCACGCACAGTTGCTGGCACTGTGGGAGCGAGCACTGGCTGGCGAAGTGTTCATCGAGAACGTCCTGGTGAGAATACCGCCCGCCGAGCGGCATTTCGAGATGCGTTTCAACCTGCTGCGCGACACTCAGGGCCATATACTCGGCGCCTATCTGTTCGCCTACGACATCACGCAGCGCATGATCGAGCAACAGCGGCTGCGTGATACAGAAGACGCGTTGCGGCATGCGCAAAAGATGGAAGCCGTGGGTCAGTTGACCGGCGGCATAGCCCACGACTTCAACAACCTGCTTGGCGGCATCAGCGCTGCGCTGGAGCTTGCCGACACACGCCTTGGCCAGGCGCGTACTGCCGACGTCAAGCAACTGATCGAGACCGCCCAGGACAACGCTGCACGCGCCGCTCATCTGGTGCAACGGCTGCTCGCCTTCGCCCGGCACCAGACCCTGGCCCCGCGCCCTGTCGACATCCATGCCTTGGTTCAAGACATGAAGCCGCTGATAAGCACATCGCTTGGCAAGCACATTCACCTGCTGGACCTGACCCGGCCAGGGTACTGGCGAGCATGCGTCGACCCTTCGCAACTTGAGAACGCCCTGCTCAACCTGTGCATCAACGCCCGCGACGCCATGCCTGGCGGCGGCAGCCTGACCCTGGCCTGCGCGAATCTCATCCTCACTAGCGCCCAGGCCCAGGCGCTGGATCTGCCAGCCGGCGACTACCTGCAGTTGCAGGTTGAGGACAATGGTGCCGGCATGAGCCCGCAGACCTCGGCGCGGGCCCTGGACCCATTTTTCACCACCAAACCGCTGGGCCAAGGCACGGGCCTGGGGTTGTCGATGGCGTATGGTTTCGTGCGCCAGTCCGGTGGCCAGCTCAGCATCCAGTCGAGCCCGGAGCACGGTACCCTGGTCGAGATCTATCTTCCCCGCGATCAGGCGCCTGCCGCACTTGAACCACCTGAGCAGCAGCTGCCAGCGCAGGCCAATAACCCGTTACGCTGGGTAGTGCTGGTAGAAGACCAGCAGGCCATGCGCCAGATCATCAGCGAAGTGTTGCGCGAGCAGGGCTACCAGGTCAGCACCTTCGACACCGGCGCAGCTGCGCTGCATGCCTTGCGTGCAGGCCTGGCACCCGACCTGCTGATCACCGATTTCAGCCCAGCCGGTGGGCTCGACGGGCCCGAGCTGATTGATGAAGCCATGGCGCTGTACCCTGGCCTGCGCGCGCTGTTCATCACCGGCTACGATTCAAGCCGCGCGCTGGGGGACATACCAGTTAGTGCGGCCACGGCACGCTTGGGCAGGCCATTTGCCATCGACGATCTGACCCTGAAAGTACGCGAATTACTCGAAGGCTGAGCGGCAGCGCCTCAGCGCCCACCGCCCAGGTCTATGAAGCTGCCAGTGGAATACGAGGCCTTGTCCGAAAGCAGCCACAGGATCGCCTCTGCAACCTCTTCCGGCCGCCCACCGCGCCCCATCGGCAAGCCAGGCTCAAGCTTGGCAACCCGGTCGGCGTCGCCGCTCAGGGCATGGAAACCGGTGTGGATATACCCTGGGCGCACGCCATTGACCCGCACGCCATCGCCCGCCACTTCCTTGGCAAGGCCAACCGTGAAGGTGTCCAGCGCGCCTTTGGAGGCAGCGTAGTCGACATATTCGTCAGGTGAACCCAGGCGCGCCGCCACCGATGACACGTTGACGATCGCCCCGCCCTGCCCGCCGTGGCGCCGCGCCATGCGCAGCAAGGCGTACTTGGCGCAGAGCATCGGCCCGACCACGTTGGTTTTCATCACTTTGAGCAGGCGAAACTCGGACATTTCATCGACGCGGCTTTGCGTGGCGATGGTGCCGGCGTTGTTGACCAGCGCAGTGATCGGGCCGAGTTCATGGTCGACGCGCTGGAACAACTGCGCCACTTCGTCTTCCACGCTGGCGTCAGCGCGCACCGCAATGGCCTTGGCGCCCAGCTCACGCACCTGCGCCAGCACCGCTTGCGCGGCCTGGTCGTCGGCGTGGTAATTGATACAGATGTGGTAACCCTGCTGCGCTGCCAATCGTGCAGTCGCAGCGCCGATGCCCCGGCTGGCGCCGGTGATGACGATGACCTTGTCCATGTGTCCGCCAAGTCTGCCTGGGAGAACTCCAAGACTAGGGGAAAACCCGGCCCTGCGGCAATCGCCCGATCCCGGGCCGACTGCCGCAGGATGGCGTCAGTGGCCGGCCGAGGCAGGCGCCGCCTTGGCGGTGAACGGCGGCTTGGCAAACCACACCAGCAGGATCAACCCGGCGAATACCCAGGTCAGCAAGGTGAAGTAATCCACCGTCGACATCATGTACGCCTGGCTATTGAGAATCTGCTCCAGCTGCGCATAACTCTGCGGGCTGGCGCCGCCCAGTTGCTCCAAGGTGTGCCGGGTTGCCGGGTCGAAGGTGCTGATGTGCTCACTGAGGTAGGCATGGTGCTGGTCGGCCCGGCGAATCCAGATCCAGGTGGTCAGCGATGCAGCAAAGCTGCCGCCAAGGGTACGCAGGAACGTCGCCAGCCCAGAGCCGTCGGCGATCTGGTGCGGTGGCAGGTCAGACAGCAGAATGCTCAGGGTCGGCATGAAGAACAGCGCAACGCCAATACCCATGAACAACTGCACCAGGGCGATGTGGGTGAAGTCCACCTCGCTGGTGAAACCGGCGCGCATGTAGCAACTGGCGCCGATGGCCAGAAACGCAAGGCCGGCCAGCACCCGCAGGTCAAAGCGGTGCGCGTACTTGCCCACGAACGGCGACATCAGTACCGGCAGCAAACCAATCGGCGCGACGGCAAGGCCGGCCCAGGTGGCGGTGTAGCCCATTTGTGTCTGCAACCATTGCGGCAGGATCAGGTTGATGCCGAAGAACCCCGAATAGCCGCCCACCAACACAATGGTGCCGACCCGGAAGTTGCGGTGCACGAACAGGCGCAGGTTGACCACCGGGTGCCGGTCGGTGAGCTCCCAGATGACGAAGATGGCCAGGAACACCACAGAAATGATCGAGCCGGTAATGATAAACGACGACTCGAACCAGTCCATGTCGTTGCCTTTGTCCAACACCACCTGCAGCGCCCCGACGCCGACGATCAAGGTCAACAAGCCAATGTAGTCCATGGGCTGGCGGCTGGTGACCACCGGGCGGGTGCGCATCTGCTGGCGCACCACGGCGGCGGCGAACAGGCCAATAGGGATGTTGATGAAGAAGATCCACGGCCAGCTGTAACTGTCGGTGATCCAGCCGCCCAATATGGGCCCGGCAATCGGTGCGACCACCGTGACCATGGCCAGCAACGCCAGCGCCATCCCCCTTTTGGCAGGCGGGTACACGGCAATCAGCAAAGTCTGGGTCATAGGATACAGCGGGCCGGCGACAACCCCTTGCAGCACACGAAAGCCCACCAACTCTGGCATCGACTGGGCGATACCGCACAGAAACGAGGCCAGCACGAACAACAGCGTGGCCCAGATGAACAGCTTCACCTCACCGAAGCGCCGGCTCAGCCAGCCAGTCAGCGGCAAGGCGATAGCGTTGCTGACCGCAAACGAGGTGATCACCCAGGTGCCCTGCTCGTAGCTCACCCCAAGGTTGCCGGAAATAGTCGGCAGCGCGACGTTGGCGATGGTGGTGTCGAGCACCTGCATGAAGGTCGCCAGCGACAGCCCGATGGTGGTCAGCAGCAGGCTCGGCGGAGAGAACTGCGCGGGGGCTGCCTGGCTCATCGCTGGGCCGACTTCGCGCTGGCACTGTTGTCGTGGATCAAGCGCGCGATCAGTGCATCGGCCTCGACCAGTTGGCGGTCATAAACCTGCGTGCTGTAGCTGGCCTGCTGGGGTGGCTGCTGGGCCAGCGCCGGGCCGCTCTGGTCGTGCAGGTCGACTTCGGCAACCGTGGACAGGCCGATGCGCAGCGGGTGCTCTTTGAGTTGCTCCGGGTTCAGGTGCACCCGCACCGGTACGCGCTGGACAATCTTGATCCAATTGCCCGTGGCGTTTTGCGCCGGTAACAGGGCAAACGCGCTGCCGGTACCGGCGCCAAGGCTGTCGACGGTGCCGTTGTACTTGACCTCGCTGCCGTACAGGTCGGCAACGATTTCCACTGGTTGGCCGATGCGCATCTGGCGCAGCTGGGTTTCCTTGAAGTTGGCGTCTACCCACACTTCATCCAGCGGGATTACCGCCATGGTCGCAGTGCCAGGTTGCAGGCGCTGACCCAACTGCACGGTGCGTTTGGCCACGTAGCCGGTGACCGGCGCCACCAGCGTAGTGCGAGCGTGGTCCAGGTAGGCCTGGCGCACTTCAGCGGCTGCGGCCATGACTTCGGGGTGCGACGAAACCACGGTGTCGTCAACCAATGCAGTACTGGTGTTGAGCTGCTGGCGGGCGCTGGCAACAGCGGCCTGGGCCACGCTCAGGTCATCGCGCGCGTGGGACACTTCTTCCTTGGCGATGGCGCCGCTGTCGGCCAGCAGCTTGCGACGGCTGTAGTCCTGCTGGGCTTTTTGCAGCTCGGCCTGGCGGGTCTGCAACTGCGCCTTGAGCGAGTCGACATTGCTGTACAAGCCGCGGGTCTGGCGCACGGTGCGCGCAAGCTTGGCTTGGGCGGCCTGCAAGGCCACTTCGCTGTCGGCGGGGTCGAATTGCAGCAGCACCTGGCCGGCGTGCACCAGGTCGCCATCGTCGGCACCAATGCTGGTGACAGTGCCGGTTACCAGCGGGGTGATCTCGACGACGTTGCCATTGACGTAGGCATCGTCGGTGCTCTCGTGCCAGCGCCCGACCAGGCTGTACCAAGCCCAGGCACCCACGCCTGCAAGGATCAGCAGCAACAGCAGGCCGAGCAGCCAGGCCTTGCGTTTGCGCGTGTTGTCGGGCTCGGTGGCCGGGTTGGGGGTGTCTGCAGAAGTGGCCATGACAGTACCTTGGAAATGACGTGAATAGGATCAACGATCGCCGAAACGGCGGGTCGTCAGCGGGTCGCCGGCGCTGAGCAGCACCTTGGCCAGCAGGCTTTCGAGGGTTTTCAGCTCCTCGGGCTGAAGCACGCCGACCAGCTCGTTCATGGCCGCCGCCCCCACTTCGGGCAGGCGGTCGGCCAGGCGCTGGCCGTCGGCACTGAGCGCCAGGCGCACCTGGCGACGGTCCTCGGGGCAACGGGTGCGCTCGAGCAGGCCCTTCTGGGCAAGGCGATCGAGCATGCGGGTCATCGAACCGCTGTCCAGACCCAAGTAGCGGCACAGCTCGGCCGGGGTATCGACCTGGAACTGGGTAATGATGATCAACACCTTGAACTGCGCGGCCGTTACGCCGTCTGCTTCCAGGTGCCAGTCAAGGATGCGGTCCTTCAACAGGGCTGCGCGGCCGAGCAACATGCCGATGGCGCAGGTCTGGAAATTTTCCGGAGTGAAATGAGCCATCAGGGTCCGCTCGAGTAAATGTGTACAAATGTTACTGCTTAGGCAGTGAATGGCCAAGCCTTGATTAGCGTGCTAACTAAAAATTCATCTACAAGGTCAGTTTCTGGACATCGCCACCCTCCCCCTGCCACGCTTGCGGCCGAACTCACCTTGGGGAAGGACTCCGTTGAAACCGCGCCTCACACCTCGTTCTGCACTTTGCGCCTTGGCATTGCTGGGAAGTGCCTGCAGCCATGGCGACCTGCCCGCCCCGGCCGCCCCGGAAATAGCCTCCGGTTACCGCAGCGGCCTGCACGCGGTGCGTGCCGAGCGGCAGATGGCGGCTGCGGCAAACCCGCTGGCCACGGCCGCCGGGCTTGAGATGCTGCGCCTGGGCGGCTCGGCCATCGATGCCGCCATCGCCATGCAGGCGGTGCTCACCTTGGTCGAGCCGCAGTCCAGCGGCATTGGCGGCGGCGCGTTTATCCTTTATTGGGACGGCAAACGTGCGCAGGCCTTCGATGGGCGTGAAACAGCACCCCAAGGGGCAAGCACGCGCCAGTTCCTACAGCCCAACGGGGCACCGATGCGCTTTGCCGACGCGCAAATCGGCGGGCTGTCGGTCGGCGTGCCGGGCGCGCTACGGGCGCTGGAGCTGGCCCATCAACAACATGGCCGGTTGGCCTGGAAAACCCTGTTCGGCCCGGCCATCACCCTTGCGCGGGACGGTTTCCCGGTATCGCCGCGCCTGCATGCACTGATTGCCGCCGACCGGTTCATCACCCAATCGCCGCAATTGGCCCGCTACTTCCTGACCCCTGACGGCCAGCCGTTGCCAGTCGGCACGCAGTTGAGAAACCCGGAGCTGGCAGCCAGCCTTGAGGCTATCGCCACCGAGGGCGCCGATGCCCTGTACCAAGGGGCGCTTGCCCACGCTATCAGCGCCCAGGTGAACGCACATTCCAACCCCGGCAGCCTTAGCCTGGCCGACTTGAGCGGCTACCGCGCCAAGGCGCGGGACCCGGTGTGCGCGCCCTACAAGCGGTGGCAGGTCTGCGGCATGCCGCCGCCTTCTTCGGGCGGCGTAGCGGTGCTGCAAACCCTCGGCATACTTGAAGCCCTAGGCAAGCGTGATGGGCAGTGGGATATCGCCAAGCTGCAGCCGAGCGGGCTTGCGCCGCAGGCCGGCGCTGTGCACCTGATTGCCGAAGCCGAACGCCTGGCCTACGCCGATCGGGCGCAATACCTGGCCGACCCGGCTTTTGTCCAGGTCAACGTCAAGGGGCTACTCAGCCCGGCATACCTTGCCAGCCGCGCAGAGCAGGTCGGCGAGCGCAGCATGGGCCGCGCCCAGGCAGGCGTGCCGCCGGGGCTGAACCTGGCGCTGGCGCCCGACCGCTCACCGCTACGCACCTCGACCTCACAGGTGGTGGCGGTGGACCGTTTCGGCGGCGCGCTGTCGATGACCACCTCGATCGAGGCGGCCTTTGGTGCGCATGTGATGGTCGGCGGTTTCCTGTTGAACAATCAGTTGACTGACTTTTCGTTCGTGCCAGACGAACAGGGCAAGCCTGTGGCCAACCGCCTTGAGCCTGGCAAGCGGCCGCGCTCATCAATGGCGCCGACCTTGGTGTTCGAGCGGGGAAGTGGGCAGTTGGTTGCGGCATTGGGCTCGCCCGGCGGTTCGCAGATCATCCAGTACGTCAACAAGGCGCTGATCGGCTTGCTGGACTGGAAACTCGACCCGCAGGCAGCAATCGATATGCCCAACTTCGGTAGCCGCAACCTGGCCACCGAGTTCGAGGCCGGGCGGGTCAGCCCGGCGTTGCTCCGGCAGTTGCAGGAACGCGGCCACAAGGTGACGGAAATCGACATGACCAGCGGAACGCAGATGATCGTGCGTGACGGTGATGGGTGGCTGGGCAGCGCGGACCCGCGGCGTGAGGGCAGTGCGGCAGGCGACTGATGGCCTGGGGCATGAAACTGCGAACCCAGCCTTCACGCGGTCAATGTAGGAGCGACCTTGTGTCGCGAAGGGGCAGCGTAGCTGCCCCAAAATCTCAGCCATGCAAGATCGCGGGGGCGGCTATGCAGCCTTTCGCGGCACAAGGCCGCTCCTACACAACTAAAAGCGAATGGCCTGAAACCAGAAGGTTTCCCCAGACTCAGCTCGGCGGAATCGTCCCCAGCAGGCCAATGAGAATTGTCAGAGCCAGAAAACCACCCAGAAACAGCACAAGCTTGCCCATCGGAACCTCTACAGTGTGATGGCAGAACGGCGCGGCTGGCCGGTTGCGGCTCAGCTTGCCCAGTACGCCGGTTCACTACGCTGGGCCTGAAGAGATTGTCGGCTTCTGGCTGATACGGTTACAGATGCAGGTTCATAGAAAAAAAGCATATCAGATGACCCTGCGCAGAGCCCAAGCTCTGCAAATAACCGACCGCGTTAACCTGCTGCCGGTGAAATAATTGAACTCATCCCAGCCCTACGGGCGACAAACGCTAACAGTAGCCACCGGGATAAGGAGCCATCACATGCCCGCCTTCGCCAGCAATGCAGCCTTAGTGATAATCGACCTGCAAGTGGGCATCAACCACCCACGCCTGGGCCCGCGCAACAACCCAGAGGCCGAACTGCGGGTGGGCGAGCTGCTGGCGGCATGGCGTATGAATGGGCGACCCGTTGTGCATGTGCGGCACATATCGCGCGAGCCCGACTCGGTGTTCCGGCCGGGCCAGAGCGGTTGCGAATTCCAGCCCGCCTTCACGCCGCTGGCCAGCGAGGCGGTGTTCGAAAAACATGTGCCTGATGCGTTCTGCCACACAGGGCTGGAGCGCTGGCTCCACGTACGCGGCATCAGTGAACTGGTAATCGTCGGAGTGAGCACCAACAATTCGGTGGAATCGACCGCACGTACGGCGGGCAATCTGGGCTTCGATACCGGGGTGGTAGCCGACGCTTGCTACACCTTCGACCTGCAGGACCGCAACGGGCGCGTGTGGCCAGCCGAAGATGTGCACACCCTGGCGCTCACCAACCTGGCTGCCGACTATGCACGCATTCTGGAGAGCGCCGCAGTGCTGGCGGGCAGTTGAATTCAGTCGAGCGGCTGCAGCTTGTCTTCGGGCAGCCAGCCTAGTTCGCCATTGCGCAGCCGCCGGCACCACAGCCAGCCATTGAGTGACCATAGCCCCTCGACCTGATGGCCGGCGTCGACATCCAGTTCATGGGCACAGTACGCCTGCAGCGCCCGGCCCTTGCCGACGCCGATGCGCTCGATCAACTGCCCCGGCACCCAGCCCGGCTGCTGTCCGGGGCAACTACACAGGTACCAGTCCTGCCAGTGCGCTTCGCCCTCATAACGGGGGCCGATATCCAGCACGGTACCTGGCTCGAAGCGAATGGGCGCGGGGTATTCGCTGCGGTGCGGCTCGATGACGACGTACTTCACAAGCCTCTCCCTGGCCGCGAAAAGCGGCGATGCTAACAGCTCGACCGGCGCTGAGACACCTTGGCCTTGCGCGCCCCTTGGCCCTGGCACACGCAAAACGCTGGGGCGTAAGGCTGAAACGCTTCCCCAACACCTTTGCAACAAAAGGTTTCTGGGAAAAATCCCTTGCCCTACAAAAGTGTGGCTGCAGAGAACAACTCGTTTATGGCCGATCACGCTGGCCTGGCTGGCGTTCAGGTCCAGTCACAGCGGGGTTGTTAAATGTCGAGGCTGAAAGCCTTGTAGGGCCAATCTGAATCAGCAGTAGGAAATAGCGAAGCAAGTAACGCGCATGTATGAATGATCAGTGCGGGCCAGCCCATATGAGCTGTTAACTTGCCAGCTTTCCTACAACGGCATGGACGCCACCCTGCACGAGATCTTTATGGAAGACTTTCACACCTCCGCCCTCGCCTTGCAAAAGCGCTTGTTTAACCTGCGCCATGAACTGGCGTCGCTCGATGTGCAGGCCCAGCAAGAAAAGGCTGACCACCTCGCCGTACTGATCGCACAAATAGAGCGGGCGCTGACAGGGCTTGCGGGCCAGGTAAAGCCGCACACGCTGCAATAGAAAGCCCTACGGTTTGGTTGCAGTGGTTGCTCTGCAGCGCCGCGAGTCTGATGATGGCTACCTGGCCAGCAGCCTGAAATCGCCACGGAGACTTGTTAATGCCTGCCATCGACCTCAACAGTGATCTGGGCGAAAGCTACGGTGCCTGGAGCATGGGCGACGACGCCGCGATGCTCGACATCGTGACCAGCGCCAATGTCGCCTGCGGCTTCCATGCCGGTGATCCTGCCGGCATCCTCGCCACGTTGCAGGCCGCAGCCGCCCGTGGCGTTGCCATCGGCGCACACGTGTCATACCCCGACCTGGTCGGCTTCGGCCGCCGCAACATGGCGGTGCCTGCCGCGCAGTTGAGCGCCGATGTGGTCTACCAGATTGGCGCCCTGCAAGGGCTGGCGCGCAGCGTGGGGGCGCAGGTGAGCTACGTCAAACCGCATGGCGCGCTGTATAACACCATCGCCCTGGACCCCGTGCAGGCAGGCGCGGTAATCCAGGCGTTGCTGCGCATTGACCCGCAGCTCAAACTGGTGTGCCTGGCCAACTCGCCGCTGCTGGGCTGGGCCCGACAGGCGGGGCTGAGCTGCGTCGCCGAGGCGTTTGCCGACCGCGCCTACACCGCCCACGGCACGCTGGTGCCGCGCACCCACCCAGGTGCGGTGCTGCACGATGCCGATTTGATTGCCCAGCGCATGCTGCGTCTGGTGCGCGATGGCGTGATCGAGGCCGAAGACGGCCAGTTGATCAAGCTGCAGGCCGAGTCGATCTGCGTGCACGGCGACAACCCGCAAGCCGTCGACATTGCCCGCACCGTCAAACGCCGCCTGCTAGAGGCCGGCACCGAACTGCGTGCGTTCAGCTGATGCGCTTTTACCCGGTCGGGCTGGACGGCTTGCTGGTGGAGCTGGCGAACCTTGCGCAAACCCTGGCGCTGTTCGACGCCCTGGAGCGAGCGCCAGCCCTCGGAGTGGAGCAGATCGTGCCCGCCGCGCAAACCCTGCTGGTGCACTTTCGCCCAAGCACCGTCAGCCGCGAAGCACTCGCCGCCGAGATTGCCTCCCGCGATATCAGTGCGCCGAAACGCCAGGCCGGGAAGCTCATCGAAATCCCGGTGCATTACAACGGTGAAGACCTCAACGACGTGGCCCAGGCGCTGGGCATCACGGCCGACGAGGTGATCCGCCGCCACACCAGCAGCGACTACAGCGTGGCATTCTGCGGCTTTGCCCCAGGCTTTGCCTACCTGAGCGGCAGCGCCGGCTTGGTGGTGCCGCGTCGCAGCAGCCCGCGCACACGCATCCCTGCCGGCGCGGTGGCATTGGCCGGTGGGTTCAGCGGCATCTATCCGCAGGCCAGCCCCGGCGGCTGGCAGATCATCGGGGTCACCGGTACACGCATGTGGGACCTCCAGCGCGAGGAGCCGGCACTATTGCAACCGGGTTATCGGGTAAGGTTCATTGATGCCGGCCCGGCGGCACAGGCACAGGTGTCGGTCGCAGCCCCCCGCCAGTCATTCACAGCCCGCGGCGATTGCCTTGAGATCGGCTCGCCCGGCTTACAGACACTCCTTCAGGACCTCGGCCGCCCCGGCCGCGCCCGGCAAGGCGTCTCGGCCTCCGGGGCAATGGACCAGGGCGCCCTGCGCGCCGCCAACCGCGCAGTGGGCAACCCAGCTGGCAGCGCCTGCCTGGAGGTGCTGATGGGCGGGCTGAGCTTCACCTGCCACGGCCACGGCCTGGCCGCTGTTACCGGTGCCGATACCCCGATAGAGGTGCGCAGCGCCAGCGGCGAGGTGCTGCGCCCTGCCCTGTATGCACCATTCGCGCTGCACGATGGCGACCGCGTCAGCCTGCAAGCGCCGAAGGCCGGGCTACGCAGCTACCTGGCCATCCGCGGCGGTTTCAACCATACCCCGGTACTCGGCAGCGCGGCCAGCGATACCCTGGCGCACGTCGGCCCGGCGCCACTGGCACCCGGTGATCGCCTGGGTTTCAACGCGCCCGTCGGTGGCGCTGCGGTGTCATTGCACGAACAACCAGCGTTCGCCCTGCCGCGCAGCGACCAGGTCATCACCTTGGACGTGCTGATGGGGCCGCGCAGCGACTGGTTCACCGAAGCGGCGCAGGTACTGCTCAGCCAGCAGGCCTGGCAGGTTACCGCGCAGTCCAACCGCATCGGCATCCGCCTGGCCGGCGAGCAGCCGCTGCAACGCGCCATCGACGGCGAACTGCCCAGCGAAGGCACCCGCGTTGGCGCTATTCAAGTGCCACCCAACGGCCAGCCCGTGCTGTTTCTGCGCGACCACCCACTGACCGGGGGCTACCCGGTGATCGCCGTGGTCGCACCGCACCACCTGGACCTGGCCGGGCAGATCCCGGTCAATGCGCGCGTCCGTTTCAACCCGCTGGGCGCCTTCGAACCCGTACGCCCAGCCCCTTCCAGCGAGAGCCCTGCCTGATGCAAAAGGTCCTGATAGCTAACCGCGGCGAAATTGCCGTGCGTATCGCCCGTGCCTGCCGTGACTACGGGGTAGCCTGCGTGGCGGTGTACAGCGATGCCGATAGCGACGCCTTGCACGTCAGCCAGGCCGACGAAGCCTACGCCCTTGAAGGCCAGCGCCCCACCGACACCTACCTGAACATCGACAAACTGCTGGCGGTGGCCTCCCGCGCCGGAGCCGATGCCGTACACCCCGGCTACGGTTTTTTGTCTGAACGCGCCGATTTTGCTCGCGCCGTACAGGCCGCAGGGCTGACCTGGATCGGGCCCGACCCGCAAACCATCGACGCCCTCGGCGACAAGGTGCAAGCCCGGCGCATCGCACTCAAGGTGGGTGCTCCGCTGGTGGCCGGCACCCAGAACCCGGTGCGCGATGCCAACGAAGTCCGTGCATTCGCCGAGCAACACGGCCTGCCGATTGCCATCAAGGCCGCCTTCGGCGGCGGCGGACGCGGCCTCAAGGTGGCCTGGCAGCTCGATGAAATCGACGACCTGTACGCCTCAGCCGTGCGTGAAGCAGTCAGTGCCTTTGGCCGTGGCGAATGCTTCGTCGAACGCTTTCTCGACCGCCCCCGGCACATCGAGGCGCAAATCATCGCCGACCGCTACGGCCGCGTGGTCGTGGTCGGCACGCGCGACTGTTCGCTGCAACGGCGCAACCAGAAGCTGGTCGAGGAAGCCCCTGCACCGTTCCTGGACGACGACCTGCGCCAGCGCATCCACACCTCGGCCCATGATATATGTGCCGAGGCCGGCTACGTCGGCGCCGGCACCGTCGAGTTTCTGCTCAGCGCCGATGGCACGCTGTCGTTTCTTGAAGTCAACACCCGGTTGCAGGTGGAGCACCCGGTCACCGAAGAAACCAGCGGCGTGGACCTGGTGCTTGAGCAACTGCGCGTTGCCGATGGCTTGGCGCTTTCGTTCAACACCACCCCGGCGCCACGCGGGCACAGCTTCGAATTCCGCATCAACGCCGAAGATGCCGGCAACGGTTTTCTGCCGACCCCCGGCACTCTCGAAACCTTCCAGCCGCCGAGCGGCCCCGGGGTGCGTCTGGACAGCGGCGTGATCGAAGGCTCGCGCGTGTCAGCACACTTCGACTCGATGATCGCCAAGCTCATCGTCACCGGCGCCACCCGCGAGCAAGCCATCCGCCGCGCCCGTCGCGCGCTGGCCGAGTTTCGTATCGAAGGCGTGGCCAGCGTGCTGCCATTCCACCGTGCGGTCATGGACCACGACGATTTCACCGCCGCTGGCAGGTTCGCCGTGCATACGCGCTGGATCGAAACCGAGTTTGCCGAACGCATCAGCATCGCCCCACGCAGCGCCACCCCGGTCGACGCCAGTGTGCTGCGCACCTTCGTCGAGATCGATGGCAAGCGCCATCAACTCGGCCTGCCTGCCGCGTTACTGGCCGGCATCAAGGTCAATGGCACTGCGGCGCCTGCGCTGCAGACGGCAACCGCGGATGAGCACAGCGTGACGACACCGGTCGCAGGCAACCTGCATGCGTGGGTCGTCGAGCACGGCGCCAGCGTTGAGGCCGGGCAAGTGATCGCGGTGGTGGAAGCGATGAAAATGGAGACGCAGGTAAAGGCGCCATGTGCAGGCACGTTAAGGATTATTGGGGCGCCGGGGCAGTACTACGACGCATGTGCACAGATCGGCAGGGTTGAATGACTTGCCGATATCATGCTGCCCAAGGCCAAAGCAGCCTGGGCCCGCCAGCGCTGCGTGGCCCTTTACTCAGCCCCTGGTGGGATGCCGTCCTTGTTCTTGTCCTTTAGCCGCGCCCTCTCCTCTTCAGTGGAGTGCGCTGGCACCTCTTGCTTTTTATGGTCGTTGCGCTGCTCGGTCATGACGCTAACTCCTTGGGTGATGTTCTTTTCGGCAGCCCTGTGGCCGGGCAGTTCATCGCAATTGCGTGACCCGCCTGCTTCCGATCACCATTTGCCTGCGAGGTAGAACATGCCAGCAGCAAAACCTGTGATGAACAGGCCGTCCAGAACATCGCCCAACCCGGCGTTTCCCGATGCGTAGCCTTCGATCTGCACAGCCAGGAAAAACAGCGCCAACAACAGTACCGCGCCCATGATGAGCCGTTGCACCTTGAACCTGGCCTTGTCGGTTCCGAACCACAGCATGCGCACTTCCTTCTCAATCAGTCCGTCATGAAAGTTAACCTGCGTCGACAGGCCCGTCACTTAGGCGGCGCAGGAGGAGATCGACACGTTCCACTATGCAGGGGTCATTCTGCGCCCCAAAATGGCCGGAATTCACGGACATGGATAATCCAAATGCTGCCTGAGCCAGGCCTTTACACAGCCCGAGGCAAGCGAATTGCCAAAATCCGAGGGAAGGTCGGGCTTTGCTTCGTGGCCGCACTTTCTTTTCTCGCCGGCATGACCGATGCCGTCGGCTTTACGGCTACCGGCGATTTCGTGTCCTTCATGAGCGGCAACACAACGCGGCTTGCAGTTTCGATCAGTCACGGCGATACCCAAGCCATGCTTGGCATCACAGCGCTGATCGTGGCGTTTATCTTGGGCAATGCGCTGGGCGTTATTGTCGCCCGGCTGGTCAATAGGCGGTCTTGGCCGCTGCTTCTATGCGTCGCACTACTACTTTGCCTGGCGGCGCTAATGCCCACCCAGTTGATCGTGCTGCTCTGCGCGGCCTTGTCGATGGGCATGATCAACGCGGTCGTAGAAGAAGTTAATGGCCTGCCCATCGGACTGACCTACGTAACCGGCGCACTCTCCCGGTTCGGTCGGGGTTTGGGGCGCTGGCTGCTGGGCGAGAGAAAACCCGGCTGGCGTGTGCAGCTTGTCCCTTGGCTCGGCATGCTGATCGGTGCTGTGGTTGGGGCACTCCTGCAGAACAGGTTCGGTATTGCCGCTCTCGCGATCAATGGCTTGGTTGCCGCAGGGCTTGGCACCGCTTCGCTCATCATTCCGCGCCGCTGGCAACGGACCTACATGCCAAAGTAGTCCATCGGCAACGGCTAGAGGCCTGCGAAACTGCTCTGTTTCAATGGCCGAGCTACTTTTTCCTGCGCAAACCCGAAATCCGATGCATACTGTATGGGCATACAGCAAAGGTATCTCATCGCTCCAGACATGACCACCTTGCAGCTTCTGGCCAACTGCCGAGGCCTGTAGCAAACGCAAAAACCCAACGGTTAGACGGCCACCGAGCCGCAGCCCGAACCGGGCTGCCACATTTCACCCCTCCCGCCACTAGGAGAAGTGCCATGACCGTCAATATCGACAAACTGACAATCACCACCCCAGCAGCGACTTCATCCACAAACCTTGTCGCCCTGGAGCTCAGCGGCACACAGGCAATAGAACGGTTTCCGCAATACGTGACCGTTTTGTCCGATGGCTCCGTAAAGCTCACGGCCCCTACCAAGGGCGCCTCAAGTAAAAGCACGCATCGAACCCGCTGCGAATGGTCAGAGCCCACCAACTGGACCCTCGCCAGTGCGGCCGATCACTGGAACCGTCAACGGATGACCGTCACCAAGGTCAACTCGGCGCAGAAGGTGGTGATCTCGCAGATCCATGTCAGGGGTGATGACAGCCCGCCGGTGAAGGTGTTCTGGAACAAGGGCAACATCACCATGGGCTTTCGCACCAAGTACAACCAGACCACGCCCGTGAACTCGACAGTGCTCAAGGGGGTGCCGCTTGGGGCGGAGTTCACGGTGAGCATCCACGCTACCGCCAAAGGCGTAGTGACTGTTGAGGCTAAATGCAACGGCGTATCAGGTTCGTCCGGCGCCCTGCAACTTGACGCTACCTGGGGCACTCGGCTGTTCGAGTTTCATGGGGGGGTTTACAACCAGGTTGATTACACCGACTCGACGCCTGCTGCGGATGGGTCGATCTGCGTGATCAGCGGCCTTTCGTTGAGTCATAGCTAACCAAGGAGCGAAAGGCGGATCGCAGCGCCCGACGCGCTTAGAAATCTACCTTCCCCCGCCCCGCCTTGACGGTGCTGCGCCTGGCTTTGCCATCGAGGCGGCGGGTCTTGGAGCCAAGGGTCGGCTTGGTGGGGCGGCGTTTCTTTTCGGTCTTGCCGGCAGCGATGATCAACTCGGCAAGGCGCGCCAGGGCGTCAGTGCGGTTCTGCTCCTGGGTGCGGTATTGCTGGGCCTTGATGATCAGCACGCCGTCGCTGGTAATACGGCTGTCACGCAGCGCCAGTAGCCGCTCCTTGTAGAACTCGGGCAATGACGAGGCTGGGATGTTGAAGCGCAGGTGAACGGCGCTGGACACCTTGTTGACGTTCTGCCCGCCGGCGCCTTGCGCGCGGATAGCTGTCAGTTCAATTTCGGCATCTGGGAGATGCACGTTGTTGGAGATGGTCAGCATGAAAATGGCCCTTTTGGTTGCGACCATTATCACCGGGGGCGCTGGTTTGCCATAGAGCAACCCATGTTTGCCGGTAGCCATCTTGAGCCTAAAGGACAGAGCGCCGCGGGGGCGGTGCTCGATCCCAGAGTTGCTGATTCCTTTCTGGAACACTGGGGACACATGTCGCGAACATCTGGGAAATAAGGCGGCATTTTCAGATTGAGCCAAGAGTCCAGCCCCAAAAACGCAAAAAGCCCTGAATAATCAGGGCTTTGAATATGGCGGAAGCGTAGAGATTCGAACTCTAGGATAGTTGCCCATCGACGGTTTTCAAGACCGTTGCCTTAAACCACTCGGCCACGCTTCCAGCAGGTTTTGCGGCGGCAATAATACCGCAATGAAACAAGCTGTCAAACTCTCTGTGTCGCGGCTTGCAGCAGCTCTGGTATGCTTCGAGCCACTTACGTTCCAATGCCGTGGGTTCGCCCCGGTTCAACCGTCTAAGGAGTGTCGCCATGCGCGAACAGGATTACACCCTCCACCAGGGCCAACAGGTCGAGCAGCAGGAGATCAGCAAGGTCCTGCGCAACACGTACAGCCTGCTGGCACTCACCCTTGCCTTCAGCGGCGTCATGGCGTTCATCGCCCAGCAGATGCGCGTCGGCTACCCCAACATTTTCGTGGTGCTGATCGGCTTCTACGGCCTGTTCTTCCTCACCTCCAAACTGCGTAACTCGGCGTGGGGCCTGGTTTCCACCTTCGCCCTGACCGGTTTCATGGGCTTCATTCTCGGCCCTATCCTCAACCGCTACCTCGGCATGGCCGGTGGCGCTGAAGTGGTCAGCTCGGCGTTTGCCATGACCGCACTGGTATTCGGTGGCCTGTCCGCCTATGTGCTGATCACCCGCAAGGACATGAGCTTCCTCAGCGGCTTCATCACCGCAGGCTTCTTCGTGCTGCTGGGCGCCGTGGTTGCCAGCTTCTTCTTCCAGATCAGCGGCCTGCAACTGGCGATCAGCGCAGGCTTCGTGCTGTTCTCGTCGGTGTGCATCCTGTTCCAGACCAGCGCTATCATCCAGGGCGGCGAGCGTAACTACATCATGGCGACCATCAGCCTGTATGTATCGATCTACAACCTGTTTGTCAGCCTGCTGCAGCTGTTCGGCATCATGGGCCGCGACGACTGATTCAAACGCTTCGCACCCCAGCAAAAAGCCCGCTTCGGCGGGCTTTTTCGTGGCTGGGAGATAGCCGTAGAGCAGGCACAGCAACTGACCATAAAGTCAGGTTATTTGCGATACGCGCGAGCTTGATGTTTGCCCCTACCCCAACGCTGTTCCAGCCCGTAGAATGCGCTCCTTTTTTCTGCCGGGGCAGCATTTTCCATGAGTGCAAACGAACACCAGCCGGATGCGGCAGCACCTGCCAATGAACTGGTGCTGGGCCTGGAGGACAAACCGCGCCCACTGATCGGCCTGCTCGCCGCCCTGCAGCACCTGCTGGCGATTATTGTGCCGATCGTGACCCCAGGGCTGCTGATTTGCCAAGCGCTTGGCGTATCGGCGCGGGACACCAACCTGATCGTGTCGATGTCATTGGTAATCTCTGGTATCGCCACCTTTGTGCAGTGCAAGCGCTTTGGGCCGTTTGGTGCCGGGCTGTTGATCGTGCAAGGCACCAGCTTCAACTTCGTCGGGCCGTTGATTGCAGGTGGCGCACTGATGGTGCAGCAAGGCACGCCAGTCGAAGGGGTGATGGCGGCGATTTTCGGTGTAGTGATTGCCGGTTCCTTTGTGGAGATGGGCGTGTCGCGCATCCTGCCCTTCGTCAAGCGCCTGATCACCCCGCTGGTGACCGGCATCGTGGTGCTGATGATCGGCCTGACCCTCATCAAAGTCGGCCTGATCAGTATGGGCGGTGGCTTTGGCGCGATGAAAGACGGCACTTTTGCCAACGGCGAAAACCTGCTGCTGTCGGGCGTGGTGCTGGCCATCATCGTGATTCTGAACCGTATCCCGGTGGTATGGATGCGCAGTTGCGCCATTGTTATCGCCTTGGCTGTGGGCTACGCGCTGGCCGGTTACCTAGGCCGCCTGGACTTTACCGGCATGCACCAGGCCGCATTGTTCCAGGTGCCGACGCCGCTGCACTTCGGGCTCGGGTTCTCGTGGGCGCTGTTTATTCCGATGCTGGTGATCTACCTGGTGACTGCGCTCGAAGCCATCGGTGACGTGACTGCCACCAGTAAAGTCTCGCGCCAGCCTGTCGAAGGGCCGGTGTGGATGCAGCGCATCAAGGGCGGCGTGCTGGTGAATGGCGCGAATTCGCTGCTGGCAGGGCTGTTCAACACCTTCCCCAGCTCGATCTTTGCGCAGAACAACGGCGTTATTCAGCTGACCGGTATCGCCAGCCGCCATATCGGTATCTGGATCGCCCTGATGCTGGTACTGCTGGGCCTGTTCCCAAGTGTGGCCGGGGTTATTCAGGCGGTGCCTGAGCCGGTGCTGGGGGGCGCGGCGATGGTCATGTTTGGTGCGGTGGCAGCGTCGGGCATCAATATTCTGGCCAGTACCCGCCTGGACCGTCGCGCCTTGCTGATCATTTCGGTTTCCCTGGCCTTGGGCCTGGGTGTTGCGCAGGTACCGGAGTTTCTTGCGCACATGCCGGCTGCGGTGCGCAATGTGTTGGAGTCCGGGGTTGCCACCGGCGGGCTCTGTGCGCTGCTGTTGAATTGGTTCCTGCCCGAGAGCAAAGCCAACGCCTGAGCTGCGCGGCCGCTTTACCCACGAGCCCGCGCCCACCAGCGCGGGCTTTTTGCTTTATCATGGCGCTAATCTTTTGCACGGGTTTTCCATGAAATTCGCCATTGCGGTCTTTTCTCCGGCCCATGCGCCCTCCTCACGCCGCGCGCTGCGCTTTGCCGAGGCGGTGCTGGCCAGCGGGCATGACATTGCCCGGCTGTTTTTCTATCAGGACGGCGTGCACAGCGCCTCGGCCAATATCGTTGCGCCACAGGATGAACTGGACGTGGCTGCGCAATGGCGCGCCTTTATCACCGAGCACAGCCTGGACGCCGTAGTGTGCATTGCCGCCGCGCTGCGCCGTGGCGTGCTGGATGACACCGAGGCCAACCGCTATCAGCGCCCTGCCGTGAACCTGCCGGCACCATGGGAGCTCTCCGGGCTCGGCCAGTTGCACGAAGCCGCGCAGCTTGCCGACCGCCTGGTCTGCTTTGGAGGCGATTGAAATGGCCAAATCTTTATTGATCATCAGCCGCCAGGCGCCGTGGAGCGGGCCCTGTGCACGCGAAGCGCTGGATGTTGCGCTGGCCGGTGGTGCGTTCGATCTGCCGCTGGGCATGTTGTTTCTCGATGACGGGGTGTTCCAGCTGGCCGCAGCGCAGCAGCCCGATGCCCTCCAGCAGAAGAACCTTGCCGCCAACCTGCAGGCACTGCCTATGTTTGGCGTAGAAGAGCTGTTTGCCTGCGCCCACAGCCTGGCCCGGCGCGGCCTTGCAGATGAAGCGCTGAACCTGCCGGTGCAGGTACTCGACGATGCAGCGTTGAAGGCGCTGATTGCCCGTTTTGACCAAGTGGTAACGCTCTGATGACGACCTTGCATGTAATCGCCCATTCGCCCTTCGGTGACGAGCGCCTGGCCAGTTGCCTGCGTCTGCTCGGTGCCGACGACGGCCTGCTGCTATGTGGCGATGCCACCTACGCACTCAAGGCTGGCAGCGAGCCGCAACAGATGCTGCAGGCCGCCAACCTTGGCCCGCGCCTGTTCGCCCTCGCTGAAGACCTGCAAGCCCGCGCCCTCGACGGCACGCAGGTTATCGCGGTGGACTACCTCGCGTTCGTTGAACTCTCACTGCACTATGACAAGGTCAACAGCTGGCTATGAGCACCCTGACGGTCGGCGATCGCACTATCGCCCTAGACAAAGACGGCTTTCTGCTCGACCTGCAAGACTGGTCGCCCGAAGCCGCGCAAGCACTGGCCGCCCAGGAGCAGATCAGCCTGACCGACGAGCATTGGGAAATTCTCAACGTGCTGCGCGAGTTCTACGCCCAATACCAGCTGTCGCCAGCCACGCGCCCACTGATCAAGTACACAGCGCTCAAGCTGGGCGCCGACAAGGGCAACAGCCCGCACCTGAACCGCCTGTTCAACGGCACCCCCGCCAAACTTGCCGCCAAGCTGGCGGGCCTGCCCAAGCCGACCAATTGCATATGACCGAACCACGCCCGCTGACCCTGGAAACCCCGGCCGAACACCCTTTTGCTGAATTTGTGCGCATTCTCGGCAAGGGCAAGCGCGGCGCGCGCGGCCTCAGCCGTGAAGAGGCGCGTGCCGCCATGACCCTGTTGCTTGAAGGCAAGGTCGAGGACACCCAACTGGGTGCCTTCCTGATGCTGCTGCGGCACAAGGAAGAAAGCGCCGAGGAGCTGGCCGGCTTCACCGAAGCGCTGCGCGCGCAGTTGCAGGCCCCGAACATCAGCGTCGACCTCGACTGGCCGAGCTATGCGGGCAAAAAACGCCATTTGCCGTGGTACTTGCTCGCCGCCAAATGCCTGGCCGCCAATGGCGTGCGCATCCTGATGCACGGTGGCGGCGCTCACACCGCCGGGCGGCTGTATACCGAGCAACTGCTGGGCCTGCTGGATATCCCACTGTGCCGCGACTGGGCTGGCGTTGCGCAAACGCTGGACAAGGGCCAGCTGGCGTTCTTCCCGCTGCAGGACTGGGCGCCACAATTGCAGCGGATGATCGACCTGCGCAATACCTTGGGCCTGCGCTCGCCTATTCATTCCCTCGCCCGGGTGCTCAACCCGCTGGCGGCGCGCTGCGGCCTGCAGAGCATCTTCCACCCCGGCTACCAGGCAGTGCACCGCGAAGCGAGTCGGCTGCTGGGCGACCACTCGCTGGTGATCAAAGGCGATGGCGGTGAAATCGAGGTGAACCCGGACGTCATCAGCCACCTGTACGGCACCTCCAACGCCGAGGCGTGGGACGAAGAATGGCCAGCACTGAGCGCCCAACGTCATGTGAAGCCTGCCAGCTTGCAACCTGAGCACTTGCTGGCGGTATGGCGCGGTGAAGCTGAAGACAGCTACGGCGAAATGGCTGTGGTTGCGACTATGGCCCTGGCGTTGCGCGGCCTTGGCCAAGGCCGCGAACAAGCGTTCAGCACAGCGCGAGGCTACTGGGCGGCCCGCAAAAACATCGAATAAGCCGATTAAACCACCCCAGTCTTTGCGCTATTTATTCGAACGATTTTCTCTAGACTGAGCTCCAACGACAAACAACTTTGTTCCGAGGAGCTGCACCATGGGCCTTTTGATCGATGGCCGCTGGCACGACCAGTGGTATGAAAACGGCAAGGACGGCGCCTTCAAGCGTGAGAATGCCCAGCGCCGTAACCCGCTCCCCACGCCCGAGGCTGGCCGTTACCACTTGTACGTATCCCTCGCGTGCCCTTGGGCCCATCGCACGCTCATACTGCGTGCCATCAAAGGCCTGGAGCCGCTGATCGATGTCTCGGTGGTGAGCTGGCTGATGGGTGAGCAGGGCTGGACGTTCGATCAGCAAAACGGCTCCACCGGTGACCTTCTCGACGCCTTGCAGTACATGCACCAACGCTATACCCAGGACGACCCGCAGTACACTGGCCGGGTAACCGTGCCGGTACTCTGGGACAAGAAAGAGAAGCGCATCGTCAACAACGAGTCTGCCGAGATCATCCGCATCTTCAACACGGCGTTCAACGAGCTGACGGGCAATACGCTGGACCTTTACCCGCAAGCGTTACGTAGCACAGTCGACGCCCTCAACGAACGCATCTACCCGGCCGTCAACAATGGCGTATACCGCGCAGGCTTCGCCACCACGCAAGACGCCTACGAGACGGCTTTCGATGAGGTGTTCAACGAGCTTGATCATCTGGAGGCGTTGCTGGACAAAAAACGCTACCTGGCCGGCGAATACCTGACCGAGGCCGATGTGCGCCTGTTCACCACCCTGGTGCGCTTCGACGCCGTTTACCACGGCCACTTCAAATGCAACCTGCGCCGCCTGAGCGATTACCCGAACCTGTCCAACTGGTTACGCGAGCTTTATCAGTGGCCGGGCGTGGCGGGTACAGTGAACATGGAACATATCCAGAAGCACTATTACCTGAGCCACAAGACCATCAACCCGAACGGGATCGTGCCCAAGGGCCCGCTGCAGGACTTCAGCGCGCCCCACGACCGTGCAAGGCTGCCGGGCAAAGGGATCTGGCAGGCGGGGTAAAAAAAGCGTGGTTTCAAGCAAATCGCTTTCTATTGGGTAGGAGCGGCCTTGTGTCGCGATGGGCTGCAAAGCAGCCCTAGGATCTGCGCCTCAAGGACCATCGCCAGCGCAAAGAGGCTCTAGCAGCTCTGCTCCTGAACCCCTTCGAACCACGCCAGCTTCTCACGCAACTGCACAACCTCACCGACGATCACCAGCGTGGGGGCATGCACCTCATGGCGCGCCACCATTTCAGGCAAGTCTGCCAACGTCCCGGTGAACACCCGTTGATTGCGCGTAGTACCCTGCTGCACCAATGCAGCCGGGGTACTGGCGTCGCGGCCATGCTTGATCAATTCGGCGCAGATAGTCGGCAACCCCACCAGCCCCATGTAGAACACCAATGTCTGCGCCGGCGCGACCAGGTCGTTCCAAGGCAGATTGCTGGTGCCATCCTTGAGGTGGCCTGTTACAAAACGCACTGACTGGGCGTAGTCACGGTGGGTCAGCGGGATACCGGCATAGGCCGAACAGCCGCTGGCAGCCGTAATGCCGGGCACGACCTGGAACGCAATGCCATGCTCGGCCAGCTCTTCGATTTCTTCGCCGCCACGCCCAAAGATGAACGGGTCGCCACCTTTGAGGCGCAATACACGCTTGCCCTGTTGGGCCAGGTCCACCAGCAGGCGGTTGATCTGGTCCTGAGGGACTGCATGATCAGCGCGGCGCTTGCCCACATAGATGCGCTCGGCGTCACGCCGGCACATGTCGATGATCGCCGGCGCCACCAAGCGGTCGTACAGCACCACGTCGGCCTGCTGCATCAGGCGCAAGGCGCGGAAGGTGAGCAGGTCCGGATCACCCGGGCCGGCACCGACCAGATACACCTCGCCACCCTGCTGCACCGGCGCGCCCTCGACCATTTCGCGCAACAGGCGCTCGGCTTCGGCGCCCTGCCCGGCCAGTTGGCGCTCGGCGATCGGACCTTGGAACACGGTTTCCCAGAAACCACGGCGTTGGTTGACGTCAGGGTATAGCGCCTTGACCTGATGGCGAAAACGCGCAGCCAGCCCGGCCAACTCGCCGTAGGCTGCAGGAATCCAGGCTTCAAGCTTGGCCCGGATCAGCCGCGCCAGCACAGGCGCATCGCCGCCACTGGACACGGCAACCACCAACGGGGAGCGGTCGACGATGGCTGGGAAGATCACCGTGCACAGCGCAGGCGCATCTACCACGTTGACCGGCACGCTCAGAGCTTGGGCCTCGGCCGAGACCTGGGCATTGAGCCCAGGGTCGTCAGTGGCGGCGATTACCAGCCGGCAACCGCCAAGGTCGCGGGCTTCATAGCCGCGCACCAGCACCTCGCCACCGCCCTCGCGCGCAAGCGCAGCTAGCTGGCTGTCGACATCAGGTGCGACGACACGCAGCACGGCGCCGGCATCAGCCAGCAGGCGAGCCTTGCGCAAGGCGATTTCACCACCGCCGACAACCAGCGCGCGAGCCCCCTGCAGCTTGTGGAACAGCGGCAGGTAGTCCATATCAGCGAATCACCTCTACGCCGCCCATGTACGGCTTGAGCACTTCAGGCACACGGATCGAACCGTCGGCCTGCTGGTAGTTTTCAAGCACCGCAACCAGGGTACGGCCCACTGCCAGGCCCGAACCGTTGAGGGTGTGCACCAGCTCTGGCTTGCCGGTTTCCGGGTTGCGCCAGCGCGCCTGCATGCGGCGCGCCTGGAAGTCGCCGCAGTTGGAGCAGGAGCTGATTTCGCGGTACTTGCCCTGGCTTGGTACCCACACCTCGAGGTCGAAGGTTTTCACCGCGCTGAAGCCCATGTCACCGGTGCACAGTGCCAGTACGCGGTACGGTAGTTCGAGCAGCTGCAGCACGCGCTCGGCGTTGGCAGTCAGGCCTTCGAGGGCTTCCATGGATTTGCCCGGCTCGACCACTTGCACCATCTCGACCTTGTCGAACTGGTGCTGGCGGATCATGCCGCGGGTGTCACGGCCCGAAGCACCGGCTTCACTGCGAAAGCACGGGGTGTGCGCGACATACTTGATCGGCAACTGCTTGGCGTCGAGGATCTGCTCGGCAACCAAGTTGGTCAGCGACACTTCAGCGGTCGGGATGAGGTAGAAGTCTGCCTCGCCATCACGGCTGATCTTGAACAGGTCTTCTTCGAACTTCGGCAGCTGGCCGGTGCCCTGCAGGGCTGGCGCCTGTACCAGGTACGGGGTGTAGGCCTCTTCGTAACCGTGTTCGCCGGTGTGCAGGTTGATCATGAACTGCGCCAAGGCGCGGTGCAGGCGAGCAATCGGGCCGCGCAGCACGGCAAAGCGCGCGCCGGACAGCTTGGCAGCGGCTTCGAAGTCCAGGCCACCGCTGACCTCGCCCAGCGCGACGTGGTCCTTGACCTCGAAATCGAATGCCGGCGGGGTACCCCAACGGCGCACTTCGACGTTGTCATCTTCGTTGGCACCCACCGGCACGCTGGCGTCCGGCAGGTTGGGAATGGTCAGCAAGATGCCGTCGAGCTCGGCCTGGATAGCGTCCAGTTCCAGCTTGCCGGCCGCCAGCTCATTGGCCATGCGCTCGACATCGGCCATCAACGGGGCGATGTCTTCGCCCTTGGCCTTGGCTTGGCCGATGGACTTGGAACGGGCGTTACGCTCGGCCTGCAGCTGTTCGGTGCGGGTCTGCACCGCCTTGCGGCGTTCTTCCAGTGATTCGATGCGCGCGACATCCAGGCTGAAGCCACGGGAGGCCAGGCGATCCGCCACTTCCTGAAGTTGGCCGCGTAACAGTTTGGAATCGAGCATATCGTTCTCTCGTTATAGGTAGGTGTTGGTTCAGATACGGGTTAGAGCAAGGCCGGCCCAGGTTGCGAGCAGCCCGCCCATTACGCTGGCGCCGGTGTAGCCCAATGCCAGCGGTACTTGCCCACTTTCGAGCAGGCGCACGGTGTCGAGCGAAAATGAAGAAAACGTGGTCAGGCCGCCGAGAAACCCAACAATCAGGCCAGCGCGCAGCTCGACCGGCACCAGGGGTTTGTGCAGGAACAAGCCGTAGAGCAGGCCGATCAGCAGGCAGCCAATCAGATTGACCGCCAGCGTACCGAGATAGAAGTGCCGTGGCCAGTGGGCGCTGACCCAACTGGCGGTGGCAAAGCGCAAAAGCGTGCCGGCAATGCCTCCGGCGCTGACTGCCGCAATCAGTGCAATCACGGTTTTCTCCGCTGCCGAGGGCTGATGCGGTCGAGTTCGGCCAAATGGCGCAGTTTTTCACCGATTTTAAGCTCAAGGCCACGGGGCACCGGTTGATAGTACTGGCGCGGTTCGAGCTGGTCCGGGAAGTAATCTTCACCGGCGGCGTAGGCATCGGGCTCGTCATGGGCATAGCGGTACTCTTCGCCATAGCCGAGCTGCTTCATCAGTTTGGTCGGCGCATTGCGCAGGTGCAGCGGCACTTCCAGCGAGCCATGCTCGGCCGCTTCACGCAGGGCGGTCTTGAATCCCACGTATACGGCGTTGCTCTTCGGCGCGCAGGCGATGTAGGTGATGGCCTGGGCCACCGCCAGCTCGCCCTCGGGGCTCCCCAGGCGCTCCTGTACGTCCCAGGCCGCCAGGCACAGGCTCAGTGCACGCGGGTCGGCGTTGCCGATGTCTTCGCTGGCCATGCGTACTACACGGCGGGCGATGTACAGCGGGTCGCAACCGCCGTCGAGCATGCGCGCATACCAGTACAAGGCACCGTCCGGGTTGGAGCCGCGCACCGACTTGTGCAGTGCGGAAATCTGGTCGTAGAACGCCTCGCCACCCTTGTCGAAACGACGGCGGCTGTCGCCAAGCAGGCTTTGCAGCAGCTCGACGCCGATTTCGCTACCATCTTCGGCAAGGTCAGAGGCGTTTTCCAGGAAGTTGAGCATGCGCCGGCCGTCACCATCGGCGGCGGCCATGAGCATCTTGAAGGCTTCGTCGCCAACGCTGAGGTTGCGCTTGCCAAGGCCGCGTTCCTCGGTAAGGGCACGGTCTACCAGCTTGCGCAGCGCCGCTTCGTCCAGGCTTTTGAGCACATAGACGCGGGCCCGCGAGAGCAAGGCGTTGTTCAGTTCGAACGAGGGGTTTTCAGTGGTGGCACCAATGAAAATCAGCGTGCCATCCTCGACATAAGGCAGGAAAGCGTCCTGTTGCGACTTGTTGAAGCGGTGCACTTCGTCGACAAATAGAATGGTCCGCTTGCCGTACTGGCCGGCCTGCTGCTTGGCCACCTCGACGGCCTGGCGGATTTCCTTGACCCCCGCCAGTACTGCCGAGACGGTTTCGAAGTGGGCATCGCAAAACTGCGCCAGCAGCCGCGCCAGGGTGGTCTTGCCGACCCCGGGCGGGCCCCAGAAGATCATCGAATGCAGCGCACCCTGCTCCAGCGCTTCGCGCAGCGGTTTACCCCGCGCGAGCAGGTGCTCCTGGCCGACATACTCATCCAGGTTGGACGGGCGCAGCCGCGCAGCCAAAGGCTGGGCGACGGGCTCACTGCGAAACAGATCCATCACGGGTTGTGCTTACTCCTTGATGACATCCGCGCCTTTGGGGATGTCGAAGGTGAACTTGCTGTCCGGCACCGCCTGGTTGGCCTTCACGCCATTGAACAAGATGTTTGTGCGCTGGCCGACGCTGTCGATCAGTTGCATGTCATTGATCAGCCCTTTGCGGAACGATACCCGCAGCGAATCGAACAAGGTGTCCTTGGTCTTCGGCTTGAGGGTGAAGTCCATCACTTCGCCCTGCTCCTTGGAGGTGATGTCGAAACTCTGGCTGATCTTCGATACATCACCGGACAACAGCAGTGCCGGAGTCTGGTTAAGGCGCTGGTCGAGCTTCTTGACGGTGGCCTGCTCCAGATCGGGGTCCCAGAGGGTGACATTCTTGCCGTCGGATACGACGACCTGCTCCTGTGGCGCATCGGTGTGCCAGTAGAACAGACCAGGGCGCTTGACAGTCATCTTGCCGGACATTTCCTGCAGACTTGTGCCACCGGCGTCCAGGGTCAGCTGGGAGAAGTTGGCCTCGATGGTCTGCGACTTTTCGAGCAACTGGGTCAGGCGCTGGACGTCCTGTTCACCGGCATGGGCCGACAGGCTGGCCGCAGCCAGGGCAGAAACCAACATCATGCGAATCATGCGCATGGGGATCCTCGTAGAGCATTGAATGAGCCGGGCACCGTCGCTGGCACCCGGCGGAAGAAAACATCAGTCGCGCGGGCCGCCTGGGGCTATCACTTCCCGCGAGCCGTTACTGTTCATTGAAGTGACCACACCGGCCATTTCCATTGCTTCGATCATGCGTGCGGCGCGGTTGTAACCGATCTTCAGCTTGCGCTGCACTGCCGAAATGGAAGCACGGCGGCTTTCCAGCACAAACTGCACGGCTTCGTCGTACAGCGCGTCGCTTTCCGAGTCGTCGCTGTCGCCACCGCCGCCGCCGCTTTCGAAGCCGCTGCCGGCTTCTTCGACACCGTTGAGAATGTCGTCGTTGTAGTCTGGCGCGCCACGCAGCTTCCAGGCCTCGACCACGCGGTGCACTTCTTCGTCAGAAACGAACGCACCGTGTACGCGAATCGGCAGGCTGGTGCCAGGCGGCATGTACAGCATATCGCCGTGGCCCAGCAGTTGCTCGGCGCCGCCCTGGTCGATAATGGTCCGCGAGTCGATCTTGCTCGACACCTGGAACGCCATACGGGTCGGAATGTTGGCCTTGATCAAGCCAGTGATGACATCCACCGACGGGCGTTGGGTGGCCAGAATCAGGTGAATACCGGCAGCACGGGCTTTTTGCGCAATTCGTGCGATCAGCTCTTCTACCTTCTTGCCGACGATCATCATCATGTCGGCGAATTCATCCACCACGACAACGATGGTCGGCAGCGTTTTCAGCGTAGGCGCCTCGTCGTCCATGCTTTCGCGGCGGTACAGCGGGTCGTAGATGACCTCGCCGGCCTCCTGGGCATCTTTGATCTTGCGGTTGAAGCCGGCCAGGTTACGCACGCCCATGGCCGCCATCAGCTTGTAGCGGCGTTCCATCTCGGCAACGCTCCAGCGCAGGGCGTTGGCGGCGTCCTTCATATCGGTGACCACCGGGCACAGCAGGTGCGGAATGCCTTCGTAGATCGACAGTTCGAGCATTTTCGGGTCGATCATGATCAGCCGGGCGTCTTCCGGGCCAGACTTGAACAGGATCGACAGAATCATTGCGTTGACACCCACCGACTTACCGGAACCGGTGGTGCCCGCCACCAGCAGGTGCGGCATCTTGGCAAGGTCGGTGATCACCGGTTTGCCACCGATGTCGTGGCCCAGGGCCAAGGCGACCGGCGACTTGGCCTCGTCATACTGTGCCGACGACAGCACCTCGGAGAAGCGCACCATCTGGCGGTTCTCGTTAGGGATCTCGATGCCCACGGTGGTCTTGCCAGGGATTACCTCGACCACCCGCACGCTGGTCACGGCCAGAGAGCGCGCAAGGTCCTTGGCCAGGTTGGCGATACGGCTGACCTTCACTCCGGCAGCCGGCTGGATTTCGTACCGGGTAATCACCGGGCCCGGGTGGATCGAGTCGACCGAGACCTCGACCCCAAACTCCTTGAGCTTGATTTCAAGCAGGTGACCGACACCTGCCAACGATTCGGGCGAGTACTCGATTTTCTTTTCTTCAGCCGGGTCGAGGATGGAAATGGGCGGCAAAGTACCTTCAACAGCGCTATCGACGAACAGCGGCGTCTGTTTTTCTTTCATCACCCGCTTGCTGGGCTCTGGCGCTTTGACCGGGGCCGCGGGGATGTTGATCACCGGGGCAGGTTGCTGTTCGCGCTGGGCCACATGCTTGGTCAGCGCTTCATCGCGTTCCAGGATGCGCTCGCGGGCCTTGATCTGCTCGCGCTTGTCGGGCACCACAGGGGCGACTACTTCGTCGACCTGCTCGTCTACCTCACGCAGTTGCGCCACCAGGCGCTTGCGCTCGTTGCGCGCCTCCCACCAGCGGGTTGCTGCGCCCTGCACCAGCTCCAACAGGTCGAGCGTGATCTTGCCGGTCAGGTCCATGACCTTGAACCAGGAAAGGTCGGTGAATACGGTCAGGCCGAACAGGAACAGGGCGATGAACATCAGCGTGCTGCCCTGCACGTTCAGCAGGCTGCGCGCCAGGTCGCCAAGGCTCTCGCCCAGCGCGCCACCCGAGGAAAACGGCAAGGTCGCAGACTGATGGAAATGGATGTGCGCCAGGGCCGCACCGGACAACACCAGGAACACCAGACCGATCAGGCGCCAGGAGAACAACCAGCCACTCCACTGCCACGGCTGGTGGCGCTCGCGGAAAATCTGCCAGGTTTTGATGCCCAGCAGCAGCGGGAATATGTAGGCGAAGTAGCCCAACACCATGAACAGGATGTCGGCAAAGTAAGCCCCGGCGCGGCCGGCAGCGTTCTGCACCTGCTCGACGTTGCTGGTGTGGCTGAAGCCTGGGTCGGAGGTGTCGTAGGTGACCAATGCCATCCACAGGTACAGGCACAGTGCACCGACGGCAATCAGCGCACCTTCCTTGAGGCGGTATTGCAGCTGCTGGCGCCATAACGGCACGGGCAAGGGAGCTGGAGTTGCAGTGGATTTCTTCAAAACGCGTCTATTCCTGCGCGAATAGTGATTGGCCGGTGACTGGCCAACAAATCACTACTTTTAACATTACTGCCCACCCGCCGCCATGGCGGTACGCCGTGGGGGCACGAACGGGGGCTTTGTTCATATAGGTGCAATTTGATCATGCATTGTCTTTTGTGACAAAGGCTTATGCTGTGTTTTTGCACAGGTGTGACAGCAAATGCGCCAGATGGTGCCAAAGCTGGCTAAATACCAGCAGTACAAGGGGCACTGACGGGCGCGACACCCGCCGTTGACCTCGCCACCAAGCCGCGCCATGCTGACCGCCCTCCCCTACTCCACCGCCCAAAACCTCATGCTGACCTGGCTGACCCGCGACTCACTGAGCTTCCCCCCACTGGAAAAGGCCCTGCAAGACCCCAACGGCCTGCTCGCCGCGGGCGGCGACCTGTCTGCAGACCGCCTGATAGCGGCCTACCGGCACGGCTGCTTTCCTTGGTACCAGGACGGCCAGCCCATCCTGTGGTGGTCGCCTGACCCGCGCACCGTGCTGTTTCCTGACGAACTGCACGTTTCGCGGTCGCTGGCCAAGCTGATGCGCCAGGGCCGTTACCAAGTGAGCTTCGACGGCGACTTCGCTGCGGTAATAGCAGCCTGCGCCGCCCCTCGCGATTATGCCGACGGCACCTGGATCACCGGCAGCATGCAGGCGGCTTACCTTGAGCTGCACCGGCGCGGCATCGCGCACTCGGTCGAAGTCCGCAAGGACGGCGAGCTGGTCGGCGGCCTGTATGGGCTGGCCATGGGCCGCTTGTTCTTTGGCGAGTCGATGTTCAGCCGGGCCGACAACGCCTCGAAGGTGGGTTTTGCCACGCTGGTCGAGCACCTGCGCCAAGCGGGCTTTGCCCTGATCGACTGCCAGATGCCCACCGACCACCTGCATAGCCTGGGCGCCCGCGCCATCAGCCGCGCCAGCTTCGCCGAACACCTGACCACGTACCTGGACCAGCCCGCTAGCGCCACCTGGGTTGCCTAGGCGAGTTTGCACAGCTGGCTTACACTTACAGACAAAGTCTCACCGGTAAGGGGTGGATCATGACAGAGCTGGCGCGGTTGAAGTTTTATGCCACTCAACCCCACTCCTGCAGCTACCTGCCTGGCGAGCAGGCTACCACGCTGTTTCTCGACCCCAGCCAGCCGATGGATGTGCATGTGTATGCCGACCTGTCGGAAATGGGCTTTCGGCGCAGCGGCGACCACCTGTACCGCCCCCACTGCCAGCATTGCAACGCCTGCGTGCCGGCGCGCATTCCAGCCGCACGGTTCATACCCAACCGCCAACAGCGGCGCATCGTCAAGCGCAATACCGACCTTGTCGTCACCGCCACGCGCCCGGTGTTCACCGAAGAATATTTCGACCTGTACCGGCGCTATATCGAACAGCGCCATGCCGATGGCGATATGTATCCGCCAAGCCGCGACCAGTTTTCCACTTTTCTGGTGCGCGACCTGCCGTTCAGCTGGTTCTACGAATTCCGCCTCGAAGGCCGCCTGCTGGCGGTCGCGGTGTGCGACCTGCTGCCCAATGGCCTGTCAGCGGTGTACACCTTCTACGAACCCGCCGAAGAGCGCCGCAGCCTCGGCCGCTACGCTATCTTGTGGCAAATCGGCGAGGCGCTGCGCCTGGAGCTTGAGGCGGTTTATCTTGGCTACTGGATCAAGAACTGCAAGAAAATGAACTACAAGACCCAGTACCGGCCTATCGAATTGCTGATCAATCAGCGCTGGGTAAGCCTTAATTGAAAGCATTGGCTTGAAACACAATTTTCGGGCATAATCCACGCCACTTTTTTAGCCCGGTGCAGTCACGCGTCGGGCCAACACTGGACACCGAGGGCTTTACTGCATGTCGAAAGAAGACAGCTTCGAAATGGAAGGCACTGTCGTCGACACCCTACCTAACACCATGTTCCGCGTGGAGTTGGAAAACGGGCACGTCGTTACCGCGCACATCTCCGGAAAGATGCGCAAGAACTACATTCGTATTCTCACTGGCGACAAGGTCCGCGTCGAGCTGACGCCCTACGACCTGAGCAAGGGCCGCATCACCTACCGCGCCCGCTAAGCTTCAGCCATGAAAAAGCCCGGCCAATGTGCCGGGCTTTTTCATGGGTTTTGCAAACAGTGCGGGGCAAGCCCCGCACGTGCGTTACGCCACCTCAGCCGTGGTTTCGTAGTCGAACACCAGTTCGCCGTCGCGCAGGTCGATGTGGACCACACCGCCATGCTCGGCCAGCTCGCCGAACAGGATCTCCTCGGCCAGCGGCCGCTTGATCTTGTCCTGGATCAACCGCGCCATTGGCCGTGCGCCCATTTGCACATCGTAGCCCGACGCCGCCAGCCAGCCGCGCGCGTCGTCGCTGACTTCCAGCAACACACGCTTGTCCTCCAGCTGCGCCTGCAGTTCGATGAGGAACTTGTCGACGATGCTCTTGATGGTCTCGTGGGACAGACGACCAAACTGGATGATGGTGTCCAGACGGTTGCGGAACTCCGGTGTGAACGCCTTGCGAATGACTTCCATGGCATCGGACGAGTGGTCCTGATGGGTGAAGCCGATCGAGGCCCGCGCAGCGGTTTCGGCGCCGGCGTTGGTGGTCATGATCAGGATCACGTTGCGGAAGTCCGCCTTGCGCCCGTTGTTGTCGGTCAGGGTGCCGTGGTCCATCACCTGCAGCAGCAGGTTGAAGACTTCAGGGTGCGCCTTCTCGATTTCATCGAGCAACAATACACAGTGCGGCTGCTTGGTGATCGCCTCAGTCAACAGACCGCCTTGATCAAAGCCGACGTAGCCCGGCGGCGCACCGATCAGGCGCGACACAGTGTGCCGTTCCATGTACTCCGACATATCGAAGCGCACCAACTCGACACCCAGCGCCTTGGCCAACTGCCGCGCGGCCTCGGTCTTGCCCACGCCGGTAGGGCCGGCGAACAGGAACGAACCCACAGGCTTGTCTGGCGCCTTCAAGCCCGCACGGGACAGCTTGATGGCCGTCGACAGCGAGTCGATGGCGGCATCCTGGCCGAACACGGTGAGCTTGAGGTCCCGCTCAAGGTTACGCAGCAGTTCTTTGTCGGAGCTGCTGACATGCTTTGGCGGAATGCGCGCAATCTTGGCGACGATATCTTCTACCTGCGGCACATCGATACGCTTGACGCGATTTGCCTCAGGCTGCAGGCGCTGATAGGCGCCAGCTTCGTCGATCACGTCAATTGCCTTGTCGGGCATATGACGGTCGTTGATGTAGCGCGAGGCTAGCTCGGCCGCGGCGCGCAGGGCTTCGTCGCTGTACTCGATGTTGTGGTGGCTCTCGAAACGGCCTTTGAGCCCACGCAGAATGCCCACTGTGTCCTCGACGGAGGGTTCCGACACGTCAACCTTCTGGAAGCGCCGGGCCAGAGCACGGTCCTTCTCGAAGATGCCACGGAATTCCTGGAAGGTGGTCGAGCCAATGCAGCGGATATCACCCGACGACAACAGTGGCTTGAGCAAGTTGGAGGCATCCATGACGCCGCCAGAGGCAGCCCCGGCACCGATGATGGTGTGGATTTCATCGATGAACAGAATTGCCTGCGGGCGCTTGCGCAGCTCGCCAAGCAGCGCCTTGAAACGCTTCTCGAAATCGCCGCGATATTTGGTACCGGCAAGCAATGCGCCGAGGTCGAGCGAGTAGACCACGCTTTGCGCCAGCAGGTCAGGCACCTGACCATCGACAATACGCTTGGCCAGGCCTTCGGCGATAGCCGTTTTGCCCACACCAGCCTCGCCGACCAGCAGCGGGTTGTTCTTGCGCCGACGGGCAAGAATCTGCGCCACGCGCTCGACCTCCTGCTCGCGGCCGACCAACGGGTCGATACGCCCGGCACGGGCCAGTTCATTCAGGTTGCTGGCGTAGGCATCCAGCGGGTTGCTGGACGACGACGTTTCGCCGCCCTCTTCGTCCTGCATATCCTGGTCGCTGTCGGTGTGTGGCCCATGCCCCGGCACCTTGCTGATGCCGTGGGCAATGTAGTTGACCACGTCAATACGGGCCACGCTCTGCTGCTTGAGCAGAAACACAGCCTGGCTTTCCTGTTCGCTGAAAATGGCCACCAGCACATTGGCGCCGGTCACCTCACGCTTGCCGGAGCTTTGCACGTGGAACACCGCGCGCTGCAGCACCCGCTGGAAGCCCAGCGTCGGTTGCGTTTCACGATCTTCGTCGTGCACAGGGATCAGCGGCGTGGTGGAGTCGATGAACTCTTGCAGATCATGCTTGAGCTTGTCGAGATTGGCGCCACAGGCGCGCAGAACGGTCGCGGCAGCCTCATTGTCAAGGAGTGCCAGCAGCAGGTGTTCGACGGTCATGAACTCATGACGCTTCGAACGGGCCTCCTTGAAGGCCAGATTGAGGGTGACTTCGAGCTCGCGGTTTAACATAGCTTCACCTCATACCCAAGTGGTCGGCGATTAACCGTCCTTCTCGATTTCACAGAGTAGCGGATGCTGGCTTTCCCTGGCGTATTGGTTGACCTGCATGGCCTTCGTTTCGGCGATGTCCCGGGTAAACAATCCGCACACTGCCCGCCCCTCGGTATGGACGGTCAGCATGATCTTGGTCGCCAGCTCGCGGTTCAGATTGAAGAACGTCTCGAGCACTTCGACGACGAAATCCATCGGTGTGTAGTCATCGTTGAACAAAACCACCTTGTACATCGGTGGCGCCTGCAAAAGCGGCTTGGCCTCCTGAACCGCAAGGCCGGCACCATCATCCTCGTGTCCGTCATCCTGTGACGGGCGATCCTGATTGAATGTTAGTCGAATCTTACTGAATACATGCATGGAAAGAATTTCATCATGATCGACAAGTTAAGGTTGTCGGTTGACTGCACGGAGCCCGCTCGGCGCGGGCGCCGGGTGACCTTGACTATCGGCAAAACGGTGTTACAACCAATAGGAACCCACCGTGGTCGATAAAGATCCGCGCAGTCAACCAGATTTTTACGCAAGGTTCGTATGCGGATGAAGTGGATGATACTCCAGTGATGGAGTCCTTTGCAGAGGGACATAGGGATGACAAGCGGTAAAGTCAAGTGGTTCAACAACGCCAAGGGTTTTGGATTCGTCAACGAACACGATAGCGATGCCGACGTGTTCGCCCACTTCTCAGCTATCAACATGGGTACCGACGGCGCCTACAAAACCCTCAAAGCCGGGCAGTTGGTGGTGTTTGAGGTAGTACAGGGGCCGAAGGGGCTGCTGGCGAAAAATATCATCGATGCCGAAATGGCCAAGACGCTCAGTGGCGCCAAGCCGCTCGCTGAAGCCGCACCGCTTGAACGTGAAACCGTCCAGACCTGATAACCGTCCTCCTTCCGAAACAGACCGGTCACTGCGAAAAGCAGCTGACCGGTTTTTTATGCCCTGCGCTTACATATGCTTGATCATTTCGTCGCCAAACCCCGAACTGCCGACCAGCGTCGCGCCATCCATCAGGCGCTCGAAATCGTAGGTTACAGTTTTGGCGGCAATGGCCCCGTTGGTGCCCTTGATGATCAGGTCAGCGGCTTGCGTCCAGCCCATGTGCCGCAACATCATTTCCGCCGAAAGAATCACCGAGCCGGGGTTAACCTTGTCCTGGCCTGCATATTTGGGCGCAGTACCGTGCGTCGCCTCGAACATCGCCACCGTGTCCGACAGGTTGGCGCCAGGGGCAATGCCGATGCCGCCCACCTCCGCGGCCAGCGCATCCGACAGATAGTCGCCGTTGAGGTTAAGGGTCGCGATCACGTCGTATTCGGCCGGGCGCAGCAGGATCTGCTGCAGCATGGCGTCGGCGATGGCGTCCTTGACGACCACCTCGCGGCCGCTGACCGGGTTCTTGAACTTCATCCACGGGCCACCATCGAGCAATTCGGCGCCAAACTCGTCGCGCGCCACTTCATAGCCCCAGTCCTTGAACGCCCCTTCAGTGAATTTCATGATGTTGCCCTTGTGCACCAGGGTCAGCGACTCGCGATCGTTGTCCACCACATACTGCAAGGCTTTACGCACCAGGCGCTGAGTGCCCTGCTTGGACACAGGTTTGATACCAATGCCACAGTCCTGGTCGAAACGAATCTTGGTAACGCCCATTTCCTCCTTGAGAAACTTGATCACCTTGTCCGCCTCAGGTGACCCTGCCTTCCACTCGATGCCGGCGTAGATATCCTCGGAGTTCTCGCGGAAGATCACCATGTCCACATCACCCGGCTTCTTGACCGGGCTCGGCACGCCTTCGAACCACAGCACCGGGCGCAGGCATACATACAGGTCCAGTTGCTGGCGCAAGGCCACGTTCAGCGAACGGATACCGCCACCCACTGGCGTGGTCAGCGGCCCCTTGATCGACACCACGTAGTCCTTGACCGCCTGTAGGGTTTCCTCGGGCAGCCAGGTGTCCTGGTCATACACCTGAGTGGCCTTCTCGCCAGCGTAGACTTCCATCCAAGCGATCTTGCGCTTGCCGCCGTAGGCCTTGAGCACCGCGGCGTCCACGACTTTGATCATGACTGGCGAGACATCCACGCCGATGCCATCCCCTTCGATGTACGGAATGATCGGGTTGTCAGGCACATTGAGCGAATGGTCTGCATTGACGGTGATCTTGCTGCCGTCAGCCGGAACCTTGATTTTCTGGTATCCCATGCTGCACTACTCCGCGTCGTTGCTGGTGGGTTGGAAAGCGTGCGCTGCACTGAGCCTAAACCACATCCGTCGACCTGCAAGCCCGCCTGCCACCTGCGACAACCCGCCACATTGCCCCTACGTCTTTGGTCTTATAAATGGCGCGAACGCACTTGACCTTGCTGAATAGCCCAAAGGGTTTGGTATACTCCGGCGCTGACCGCTAGGTCATCGGGGCGAACCCTTGGAAATGCGGCTCGCCCTAGGCCACGAACGGCCACCAAGTCTGGGTTGTTACCGCAGCTCAGCAATTGACGCTCGACTGATGCATCCACCATCACCGCTCGCAGCCTCTCGACTTTCCGCTCATGGCGCTGCCAGGGCGATGCGCCTACCCTGCGCACCTCGAGACTCGAGTACGCTCAGCACATAGAGAGTTAACCCGCATGCCCACCCGTTCCAAGATCATCTATACCTTCACCGACGAAGCCCCCGCCCTCGCCACCTACTCGCTGCTGCCGATCGTCGAAGCGTTCACCGCCTCGGCTGACATCGCCGTCGAAACCCGCGATATCTCCCTGGCTGGCCGTATCCTCGCGTCGTTCCCGGAGCACTTGGGCGCAGAGAAGCAGGTAGGCGATCACCTGGCGGAGCTGGGCCAACTGGCAACCACCCCCGAAGCCAACATCATCAAGCTGCCGAACATTTCTGCATCGGTCCCGCAGCTCAAGGCCGCCATCAAGGAGCTGCAAGCCAAAGGCTTCAACATCCCTGACTACGCCGACGAGCCAGCCAGCGCCGAGGAAAAAGAATCCCGCGCTCGCTACGACCGCATCAAGGGCAGCGCCGTAAACCCGGTTCTGCGCGAAGGCAACTCCGACCGCCGCGCACCGCTGTCGGTCAAGAACTACGCACGCAAGCACCCGCACAAGATGGGCGCCTGGGCCGCAGACTCGCAGTCCCACGTTGCGCACATGAACAGCGGCGACTTCTACGGCAGCGAAAAGGCAGCCCTGATCGAAGCTGACGACAGCCTGCGCATCGAGCTGGTCGGCAAAGACGGCAGCACCACCGTGCTGAAAGAAAAGACCGCAGTCAAAGCCGCCGAAGTGGTCGACTGCGCTACCTTGAGCCGCAAAGCCCTGAAAACCTTCATCACCGAGCAGATCGCTGATGCCAAGGCCTCCGGCGTGCTGCTGTCGGTTCACCTGAAAGCCACCATGATGAAGGTCTCCGACCCGATCATGTTCGGCGTGATCGTCGAAGCCTTCTACGGCGAAGTGCTGAACAAGCACGCAGCTGCCCTTGCCGAAGTGGGCTTCAACGCCAACAACGGCATCGGCGACCTGTACGCCCGCATCAAGGACCTGCCAGCTGACAAGCAGGCCGAGATCGAAGCCGACATCCAGGCCCTGTACGCCGTTCGCCCGGCCCTGGCCATGGTCAACTCGGACAAAGGCATTACCAACCTGCACGTGCCGAGCGACGTCATCGTCGACGCCTCGATGCCTGCAATGATCCGCGACTCGGGCAAAATGTGGAACACCGCCGGTGAACTGCAGGACGCCAAGGCGATCATCCCGGACCGCTGCTACGCCGGCATCTACCAGGCCACCATCGAAGACTGCAAAAAGCATGGTGCCCTGGACCCAACCACCATGGGTAGCGTGCCGAACGTCGGCCTGATGGCCCAAAAAGCCGAAGAGTACGGCTCCCACGACAAGACCTTCCAGGTTCAGGCTGACGGCGTCGTGCGCGTTGTCGACAGCAAAGGCAAGGTGGTTCTGGAGCAGAACGTCGAAGCTGGCGACATCTTCCGTATGTGCCAGACCAAAGACGCGCCGATCCAGGACTGGGTCAAGCTGGCCGTCAACCGCGCCCGCCTGAGCGGCACCCCAGCAGTATTCTGGCTGGATCCGGCCCGCGCCCACGACGGCGTCATGATCGAGAAGGTACAGCGTTACCTGAAAGACCACGACACCACTGGCCTGGACATCCGTGTCATGGCCCCGGTCGATGCCATCAAGTTCTCCCTGGCCCGTATTCGCGAAGGCAAGGACACCATTTCGGTGACCGGCAACGTGCTGCGCGACTACCTGACCGACCTGTTCCCGATCATGGAGCTGGGCACCAGCGCCAAGATGCTGTCGATCGTACCGCTGATGAACGGCGGTGGCCTGTTCGAAACCGGCGCCGGCGGTTCGGCTCCGAAGCACGTACAGCAACTGGTCGAAGAAAACTTCCTGCGCTGGGACTCGCTGGGTGAATTCCTGGCGCTGGCGGCATCGCTGGAGCACTTGGGCAACACCTACGACAACCCGCGCGCCAAGGTTCTGGCCAATACCCTGGACCAGGCTACCGGCAAGTTCCTCGACACCAACAAGTCGCCTTCGCGCAAAGTGGGTGGCATCGACAACCGCGGCAGCCACTTCTACCTGACCCTGTACTGGGCCGAAGCACTGGCTGCACAGTCTGACGATGCAGCGCTGCAAGCGCGCTTCGCTCCGCTGGCTAAAACCCTGGCCGAGAACGAGGAGACTATTGTCGCCGAGCTCAACGCCGTTCAGGGCAAGCCAGCCGACATCGGTGGCTACTACGCCCCGGATGCCGAGCTGACCGCCAAGGTGATGCGCCCAAGCAAGACCCTGAACAGCGCCATTGCCGCACTGTAAGGCTCGCTTGAAGTAACCCCACAAACCCCGGCCACGCACCGGGGTTTGTGCTTTTTGAGCCGCAAGCTTTGAGCGGCCAGCTACACGCTGAAGCAGTCCGCGTGCCGCGTCGGCTTGTCGCTTGCCGCTTGCCGCTTGCCGCTTGCCGCTTGCCGCTTGCCGCTTGCCGCTTGCCGCTCAAAGCTTGCCACTTTAGGGAGAGTATCGACCGTGTCCTGGCAACCCCACATCACCGTCGCCACCGTCGTCGAACGTGACGGCAAGTTTCTGTTCGTCGAAGAATTCAAAGCCGGCCAGCACGTCTTCAATCAGCCCGCCGGCCACCTCGAAGCCAATGAAACCCTGGCCCAGGCCGCACTGCGCGAAACCCTCGAAGAAACCGCCTGGGACGTGGAGCTTACCGGCGTGGTGGGCATTTACCTGTACACCGCACCGAGCAACGGGGTCACCTACCAGCGCATCTGCTTCGCCGCCCGCCCCCTGCGCCATCACCCCGACCGCGCACTGGACAGCGACATCGTCCGCGCCGTTTGGCTGAGCCGCGACGAACTGCTGGCCGCCCCGGAACGCTGGCGCAGCGAGCTGGTGCCGCGCTGCCTGGATGACTACCTGGCAGGGCCGCTGCACAGCCTTGCATTGCTGCGCGACTGACGCCAGCTCACGGGTTTGCTAGAATCGGCGCTTTTCCCCCTGAAACACACCGGTAGCCATGACCAACCCAGCACTCAAAGACCCCGCCAAGACCCGCGTCATCGTCGGCATGTCCGGCGGCGTGGACTCATCCGTCTCCGCCCTTCTGCTCATCGAGCAGGGCTACCAGGTGGAAGGGCTGTTCATGAAAAACTGGGAAGAGGACGACGGCACCGAATACTGCACCGCCCGCGAAGACCTGGCAGATGCCCAGGCCGTGTGCGACCGTATCGGCATCAAGCTGCATACCGCCAACTTCGCCGCCGAATACTGGGATAACGTGTTCGAGCATTTCCTCGAAGAATACAAAGCCGGCCGTACGCCCAACCCGGACATCCTTTGCAACCGCGAAATCAAGTTCAAGGCGTTCCTCGACTACGCCCTGTCGCTTGGCGCCGACCTGATCGCAACCGGCCACTACGTGCGCCGCCGCGACACCGGCAGCCTTACCGAGTTGCTCAAGGGCCTGGACCCGAACAAGGACCAGAGCTACTTCCTGCATGCCGTGGGCGGCAATGAAATTGCCCGCACACTGTTCCCGGTGGGCGAACTGGAAAAGCCCGAAGTGCGCGCCATCGCCGAAAAACACGGCCTGGCCACCGCCAAGAAAAAGGACTCGACCGGCATCTGCTTCATAGGCGAGCGCCGCTTCAGTGACTTCCTCAAGCAGTACCTGCCGGCCCAGCCAGGCAATATCGAAACCACCGAAGGCGACGTGATCGGCCGCCATCACGGCCTGATGTACCACACCATCGGTCAGCGCCAGGGCCTTGGCATCGGCGGCCTCAAAGACGCAGGCGACGAGCCGTGGTACGTGCTGCACAAGGACTTGGTGCGTAACGTACTGGTGGTGGGCCAAGGCAACGAACACCCCTGGCTGTTCTCGCGTGCGCTGCTGGCTTCGGAAATCTTCTGGGTCAACCCGGTCGACCTGTCCAGCCCGCGCCAGCTGACCGCCAAGGTCCGCTACCGCCAGGGTGACCAACAGTGCACCCTGGAACGCACAGCAGACGGCTATCGCGCCGTATTCGCCGAGCCCCAGCGCGCTGTGACCCCCGGCCAGTCCGTGGTGTTCTATGACGGTGAGGTGTGCCTGGGCGGCGGCGTGATCGAAACCGCCGAGCCATGGAGCCCGCGCGCATGAACAACCTGCAGGAGCAACTGGTCGCCCTGGGCGGCGTGTTCCAGGCCGCTGTACTGGTCGACCGTATCGCCCGCACCGGGCAGGCCAGCGAGGCCAATATCGGCTGCATGCTCGGCAGCCTGCTGGTACGCGACCCCAACGACACCCTTGAAGTGTTCGGCGGCGACGACCTGAACCTGCGCGACGGCTACCGGGCACTGGTAGGGGCGCTGGAGCGCGACCCCAGCAGCCTGCAGCGCGAACCGCTGCGCTATGCGCTGTCGATGCTCGGCCTTGAGCGCCAGCTGAACAAGCGCGGCGACCTGCTCGACACCATCGGCAACCGCCTGCCACAAATTCAGTCCCAGGCCGACCACTTCGGCCTGGTTCACGACAACGTCATCGCCTCCAGTGGCGCGCTCTACCAGGACACCCTGAGCACCTTGCGCCAACGGATCCAGGTGCATGGCGACATGCGCTTCCTGCAGCAGGCCAACAACGCCTCGAAGATCCGCGCCATCCTGCTGGCCGGCATCCGCGCCGCGCGCCTGTGGCGCCAATTGGGCGGGCACCGCTGGCAGCTGGTCTTCAGCCGCCGCAAGCTGCTCAACGAACTGTATGGCCTGATGCGCACCGAATCCTGAACGCCGCGCCTACACGCTTCAAAACGGCCCGACCTTTGGTCAGCCACCCGACTCCGGCGCATTTTTCATGTATGATATGCGCCCTCCAAAAGCCTGACTGTCCGAGAACACCCCATGCAGCTTTCTTCGCTCACTGCGGTTTCCCCTGTAGACGGCCGTTATGCCGGCAAAACCCAGGCCTTGCGCCCTATTTTCAGCGAGTTCGGCCTGATCCGCTTCCGCGCTCTGGTTGAAGTGCGCTGGCTGCAACGCCTGGCCGCTCACCCGCAGGTCGGCGAAGTGCCAGCATTCAGCGCCCAAGCCAATGCCGTGCTGGACAGCCTGGCCACCGATTTCAAGCTTGAGCACGCCGAGCGCGTCAAGGAAATCGAACGCACCACCAACCACGACGTCAAGGCCATCGAGTACCTGCTCAAGGAGCAGGCGGCACAGTTGCCTGAACTGGCCAAGGTCAGCGAGTTCATCCACTTCGCCTGCACCAGCGAGGACATCAACAACCTGTCCCACGCCCTGATGCTGCGCGCTGGCCGTGATGACGTGCTGCTGCCGCTGATGCGCCAGATCGCCGAGTCGATCCGCGCCCTGGCCCACGCCCACGCCGACGTGCCGATGCTGTCGCGCACCCATGGCCAGCCGGCTTCGCCGACTACCTTGGGCAAAGAGCTGGCCAACGTGGTCTACCGCCTGGAGCGCCAGATCGCGCAAGTGGCCGCCGTGCCGCTGCTGGGCAAGATCAACGGCGCCGTAGGCAACTACAACGCCCACCTGTCGGCTTACTCGCAAATCGACTGGGAAGAGAACGCACGCGCCTTCATCGAAGACGAGCTGGGCCTGCAGTTCAACCCGTACACCACGCAAATCGAGCCGCACGACTACATCGCCGAGCTGTTCGACGCCATCGCCCGTTTCAACACCATCCTCATCGACTTCGACCGCGACGTCTGGGGCTACATCTCGCTGGGCTACTTCAAGCAAAAAACCGTTGCCGGCGAAATCGGCTCCTCGACCATGCCGCACAAGGTCAACCCAATCGACTTCGAAAACTCCGAAGGCAACCTGGGTATCGCCAACGCACTGTTCCAGCACCTGGCCAGCAAGCTGCCGGTTTCGCGCTGGCAGCGTGACCTGACCGACTCCACCGTGCTGCGCAACCTGGGCGTTGGTTTTGCCCACAGCGTCATCGCCTACGAGGCCAGCCTCAAGGGTATTGGCAAGCTGGAAGTCAACCACGCCCGTATCGCTGCCGACCTGGACGCCTGCTGGGAAGTCCTCGCCGAGCCGATCCAGACCGTGATGCGCCGCTTCAACATCGAGAACCCCTACGAGAAGCTCAAAGAGCTGACCCGTGGCAAGGGCATCACCCCTGAAGCACTGCTGACCTTCATCGACGGCCTGGACATGCCAGCCGACGCCAAGGCCGAGCTCAAGCTGCTCACGCCTGCGACCTACATCGGTAACGCAGTGGCCCAGGCCAAACGCGTCTAAGCTGAGCGTCGCCTCCTACGCCCGGCCTAGCCGGGCGTTTTTATTCCCGTACAAAAATTGCGTTTTTTCAATAGGTTGAACATGAATTCTGATACTCCACTGCAACTGCTTGGCGGCCTTACTGCCCGTGAATTCCTGCGCGACTACTGGCAGAAGAAGCCGCTACTGGTGCGTCAGGCGTTCACCGACTTCGTCAGCCCCATCGACCCCGACGAACTGGCGGGCCTGGCACTTGAAGAAGAAGTCGAGTCGCGCCTGGTGCTCGAGCACGGCGAGCGCCCCTGGGAAATGCGCCGCGGCCCGTTCGCGGAAGACGCCTTCGCCGACCTGCCCGAGCGTGACTGGACCCTGCTGGTACAAGCGGTGGACCAGTTCGTACCGGAAGTCGCCGAATTGCTCGAAGAATTCCGCTTCCTGCCAAGCTGGCGTATCGACGATGTAATGATCAGCTACGCAGCCCCTGGCGGCAGCGTTGGCCCGCATTTCGACAACTACGACGTGTTCCTGCTGCAGGGCCACGGCACGCGCAACTGGAAAATCGGCCAGATGTGCAACAGCGACAGCCCGCTGATCGAGCACGCCGACCTGCGTATCCTGGCCGACTTCGAACTCAGCGAAGAATGGAGCCTTGAGCCCGGCGACATGCTCTACCTGCCGCCACGCCTGGCCCACTACGGCATCGCCGAAGACGAGTGCCTGACCTACTCGGTGGGCTTCCGCGCCCCGAGCGCTGCCGAAGTGCTGACCCACTTCACCGACTTCCTCAGCCAGTTCCTGCCTGACGAAGAGCGTTACAGCGATGCCGACGCGCAGCCGGTCGCCGACCCGCACCAGATCCAGCACGACGCCCTCGATCGCCTCAAGGCGTTGCTGGCCGAGCACATGGGTGACGAGCGTCTGTTGCTGACCTGGTTTGGCCAGTTCATGACCGAGCCGCGCTACCCGGAAATGGTCGCAGGCGAAGAGCTCAACGAAGCCGAGCTGCTCGACAGCCTCGAACAGGGCGCTATCCTTGTTCGTAACCCAAGCGCGCGCTTGGCTTGGTCGGAAGTGGACGACAACCTGCTGCTGTTCGCCAGCGGCCAAAGCCGCCTGCTCTCGGGGCATCTGCGCCCGCTGCTGAAACTGATCTGCGCCGCCGACGCGCTGCACCAGGAAAACCTGGCTAAGTGGCTGGCAGACGAAGAAGGCCTGCTGCTGGTGTGCCAGCTGGTCAAGCAAGGAAGCCTGGGGTTTGCCAACGATGAATAAAATCAGTGTTCGCCTGGCCGACTGGCACAAGGACAACGCCGACATCCACCGTATCCGTAGCGCCGTGTTCGTCGCCGAGCAGCACGTGCCGCCAGAGCTCGAGTTCGACGCCGAAGACCCGACCGCCGTGCATTTTCTGGCCATGGAGGGCGACTACCCGATCGGTACCGCCCGCCTGCTGCCTGACGGCACCATTGGCCGGGTATCGGTGCTCAAGGACTGGCGCGGGCTGAACGTCGGCGATGCGCTGATGCGTGCGGTCATCGGCGAAGCCCAGAACCGCGACCTCAAGCAGCAGATGCTCAGCGCCCAGGTACACGCCACGCCGTTCTACGAGCGCCTGGGCTTCCGGGTGGTCAGCGAAGAGTTCCTCGAAGCGGGGATCCCGCATGTGGACATGGTCCGCGACTCCTGCGACGCCGCCTGATGCCTGCGCCCGCCCCGCAAGGACAGCCGTTCTTGCGGGGCGGGCTTGCCGCAGAATACATTCCCCGCAACACCAAGCTGTATATCCATACAGATAAAACTTGCCTGCACGCCGCGCTTTGCGCATTCTAGTGCCCATCCCCACCGATGAGCCTGCGGCCATGCGCCTGTTTCTCTGCGAAAAGCCTTCCCAGGCCAAAGACATCGCCAAAGTGCTTGGCGCCAACCGCCGCGCTGACGGCTGTTGGCAAGGCACTGACGTGTGCGTTACCTGGTGCATCGGCCACCTGCTCGAAACCGCGCCACCCGACAGCTACGACCAGCGCTACAAACGCTGGTCGCTGGACGACCTGCCGATCATCCCCGAAAAATGGAAGATGACCGTAAAGCCCAAGACCGCCAGCCAGTACAAGGCCGTCAAGCGCTTGCTCGGTGAGGCCCGTGAACTGGTGATCGCCACCGATGCCGACCGCGAGGGTGAAATGATCGCCCGCGAGCTGGTCGAACACTGCCGCTACCGGGGCCCGATCCAGCGCCTGTGGTTATCGGCGCTGGACGACGCCTCGATCCGCAAAGCCCTGGCACGGCTGCTGCCCGGCCAGGAAACCTTCAGCCTCTACCACTCAGCCTTGGGCCGCTCACGGGCGGACTGGCTGATCGGCATGAACATGAGCCGGCTGTTTACCTTGCTCGGGCGCCAGTCAGGCTACCAGGGCGTATTGCCAGTAGGCCGCGTGCAAACTCCAACGCTGCGCCTGGTGGTTGACCGCGACCGTAGCATCGCCGACTTCGTGCCCGTGCCGTTCTGGGCCATCGACGTGCAGTTGCACAGTGCCGGCCAGGTGTTCAACAGCCAGTGGCGCGCGCCCGATGACGCCTGCGACGATCAAGGCCGCTGCCTGAACCAGGCGTTGGCGCAACAGGCCGCCGCCGACATGCAGGCCGCCGGCACAGCACAGGTGGCAAAAATCGCCACCGAACGTGTGCGCGAAGCCGCTCCCCTGCCCTTCGACCTCGGCACGCTGCAAGAGGTCTGCTCGAAGAAGCTCGGTTTGGGCGCCCAGGAAACCCTCGACATCGCCCAGGCGTTGTACGAAACCCACAAACTGATCACCTACCCGCGCAGCGACAGTGGCTACCTGCCTGTTAGCCAGCACAGCGAAGCACCGGCCATCCTGGCAGCCTTGCAACGCGCCGACGCAAGCCTCGCACCGCTACAGCAGCACCTTGAGCCTGGGCGCCGGTCGCGCGCCTGGAACGACCAGAAGGTCAGCGCTCACCACGGCATCATCCCCACAGCTGCGGCCAGCGACCCGGCGCGCCTGCCGCCCAAGTACAAAGCGGTGTACACCCTGGTTCGGGCGCGCTACCTGGCGCAATTTCTGCCTAACCACGAGTACGACCGCACCCAGGCCGACTTCGACTGCGCTGGCCATGCGCTACGCGCGGTCGGCAAGCAGATCGTCGAGCCCGGCTGGCGCCGCGCCCTGCCCGAGGCGCTGACTCCCGCCAAAGGGCGTGAAGCACCGCCGACCCAAGTACTGCCTGCCCTGCAAAAGGGCCAAAACTGCTCGGTACATGGCCTGAACCTCAAGGACATGTGGACCCAGCCGCCAAAGCCATTTACCGAAGGCGACCTGATCAAGGCGATGAAGAACGTCGCCAAGCTGGTAGACGACCCAAGGCTCAAGCAAAAGCTCAAGGAAACCACCGGCATCGGCACCGAAGCGACTCGCGCCAGCATCATTCAGGGGTTGCTCGACCGTGGCTATCTGCTGAAAAACGGCAAGGCCCTCAGCGCCACCCCAGCCGCTTTCAGCTTGATAGACGCGGTACCCCGCGCCATCGCCGACCCAGGCACCACAGCCATTTGGGAGCAGGCGCTGGACATGGTGCAAAGCGGCGAAATGAGCCTTGAAGAATTCGTCAGCCGCCAGTCTGCCTGGATGGGCAAGCTGGTGCAGCGCTGCGCCGGCATGCGCTTTACCATCAGCGGGCCGGCTGCCGGCAAGGCGGCAACGCCCTGGAAGAAAAAACGCCGAGCAAGCAGCAACGCCAAACCCAAAGCCGCCCGTAGCAAAAAAGCCAAACCCGCGTAGGCGCTTGTCGTCGGGTGCCAGCGACTTTCCTCAGGCCCCCGCCCACCTGATAGTTCTGTCAGTTGTGCCCGTGCCATAAATAGCGGAATGTCGGCTTACCCCTATCAGCGGAGGCAAAGCTATGTCCAAGCGCATTACGGAACGCAGGTTCTATCGGGGCGAACAGCTTCAGCTGATTCTCAGCCAGTTCAGGGCGCGGCAAGTATTCGGTACAGAAGGTTTGGCGCTTGCCGAGCAACACACTTTGCCGGGGTTGACTAAGTGCTTGCAGCTCGCTACGCACAGTCAACGGTCACCGCTCAGCGTGGTCGAGGATGGTAAAGGCCTGCATTTAACGTACAGCTGCTACGGCGTGGGCAGCGAAAATAATGACCTTATCACTGGCTACACGGGGCAACAGCAGGACCGTCATACTGGATGCTATATATTCGGCAACGGCTACAGAGCCTATAATCCTGTGCTAAGACGTTTTCATTCCCCTGACGATTTAAGCCCCTTCGGTGAGGGTGGGCTTAATGCCTATGTATATTGCAATGGAGACCCGGTGAACAAACAAGACCCCTCTGGGCACATTCCATCTACTTTGAAACTTTTGTTTAACCTAAAGGACTATCGACCTGCCGCGAAACTCGCCACCCAGTCTGGGACGGGCCACGAACAATTCTGGCCAGTTGCAAACCACCCCGATACTAGCCAGCACAAACTTCGAAAATTGCGCAATATCCCGCTTTACCAAGAGAATATCGATACTATAGTTAATAAGGGAGGACACTTCGATATTGACACTGATTTGCGCTTAGCATCACTTCAGAACAAACTTCATTCCGCAACCAAAAAACTAGACAAGTTGCTCAAATCTATAACTCCTTCAGTAGCAAATGAAATGAAGACTGCCAGATCTCAAACGTGGCAAAAATTTGATGACTAAGTCATCTTCTCTTCGGTGCCTACCTAATTATTTCCTGAAGCGCGTGTTTTCAGCCGCCTGAGCTTTCAAGACCACGCGGGCAGTATTAGTATGCACCTCTAATCACGGCTCTCTGCCGCCCTTATTCCTACCTATCTAGACTCCATGCCCTTCGAACTCACCGTAGACCCCCTCACCCTGCTGATACTTGTCTTGGTCGCCTTCGTCGCCGGCTTCATCGACGCCATCGCAGGCGGCGGCGGGCTGTTGACCACGCCAGCGCTGCTCACCGCCGGCATGCCACCGCACCTGGTGCTGGGCACCAACAAACTCAGCTCAACCTTCGGCTCGGCTACGGCTGGGTTCACCTACTACCGGCGCAAGCTGTTCCATCCGGCGCAATGGCGCCCGGCGTTGGTCGCAACGCTGGCCGGTGCGCTGATCGGCGCAGTAATAGCCCACTTCATGCCAGCCGAATGGCTGAACAAGATGCTGCCGGTAATCGTCTTCGCCTGCGGCGTCTATTTGCTGTTTGGCGGTACGCCAAAAGCGCCGCTGGATGCCGACGCGCCCATCAAGAAGAAATGGCAGGTGCCGCAGGGCTTTACCCTGGGCTTCTATGACGGCGTGGCCGGCCCCGGTACCGGCGCATTCTGGACCGTCAGCACCCTGCTGCTCTACCCCATAGACCTGGTGCGCGCCAGCGGCGTTGCGCGCAGCATGAACTTCGTCAGCAACATCGCGGCGCTGACCGTGTTCATCATTTCCGGGCAGGTGGATTACATCGTCGGCCTGTGTATGGGCCTAGCGGTCATGGTCGGTGCCTTCTTTGGCGCGCGTACGGCAATCAGCGGCGGCAGCAAATTCATCCGCCCGGTGTTCATCACTGTGGTATTGGCACTGACCGTACGCCTGGCCTGGCAGCACTGGTTCGGCCAGGCCTGAAGCTCTCAATCTACGCCTGCGGCTTACACACCCCATCGGGGCTGTCCGAGACACTGCGCACATAGCGCACCATGCCCTGCAGTACCTGCGCGAAACGGTGCGCCATCAGCCCGTTTTCGGCGGGGCGCATCCAGGTGCTGCTGAATTCGAGCTGGATGGCGGGCACGCCTTTTTCCTTGGCAAGCTTGGTCAAGGTTGCGTTTTTCGCAGCCGAGAAATAATTACTCGAAAAATTGCCCATCCCCTCCCCACGCAACGCCGTAATCAGGTCGCTCAGCATCTGCTGACTACCTGCCACCGACTGCCCATCCATGGTCCCGACATCTAGGTCGTAAGGCCTGAAGTCGTGACTGGCGTGGATATCCAGTAACAGCACCGGCTTGCGCTCATTGATCAAGGCGTTGAGTGCGTCTTTGAAGGCGCTGTTCTCTGAATGGTTGGGGTCATCGCTCTGCTGGTAGCGGGTGTAGATCACCGTGGCGCAACTCAGTTTGTTGAGCATGACTGCCAAGGCTGCGGTACCGCCACCGTCAGCAAAGCGCAGGTCAGCGCCGCGCTTGGGCTTGGTACCGTGGGGCGCTGTGATGATGACATTCGAGCTGCCTTTGAGCACCACGATGGGGGACTCACCTGCAGGGGGTTCAAGCCCAGCATTACGGTCGGTCTGATCAGCAATTTCGATGGCCTGCTGGACCATCGCCGGCTCGATCAGCGCATGCTGAAGTGCATTTTGTGTAAGGGGTGTACCGCTGTCAGGCGCCAGCGCCAACGCGTTGAACGAAACCAAACCCATCGTGAGTAGCCATATCGATTTCATGATTGCCTCCATTGGCATCGCCGACGCTCAAGGGTCAACGTCGGCTCATGCTAGGAAGGCGAAAAGAAATCGAAAACTGGCAAAACTAACAGGTCACCCTTGGCGAAATTGGCGCACTCCTTGCGTTGCCGCCTGGTCACGCCTGCAGCACAGGCTCCGGCAAACCCAGGCGCCGCGCCACGTACAGATCAATCAAATGCCGGGCAATCGAGCGCCCGGCCGGCAGTGGCGGCAGGTCGTGCACGTTGAACCATTGGGCATCCTCGATCTCATCCGGCTGCATGACAATCTCGCCGCCCGCGTATTCGGCATGGAAGCCCAGCATCATCGAGTGCGGAAATGGCCAACACTGGCTGCCGACGTACTGGATGTTCTTGACCTCTACGGCGACCTCCTCGCGCACCTCGCGCACCAGGCAGTCCTCAGCCGACTCGCCGGGCTCGGCGAAGCCAGCAAGGGTGCTGTACACACCGGTTACAAAGCGCGGCGAACGGGCCAGCAACACCTCATCACCACGGGTGACCAGCACGATCATGCTCGGCGAGATACGCGGGTAGCTGCGCAGGTCGCAAGCCTGGCAGTGCATGGCCCGCTCCCAGTGGATTTGCGTCATCGGCTGGCCGCAGCTGCCGCAGAAGCGGTGCTCGCGCGCCCAGGTGCCGATCTGCGCGGCGTAGCCCAGCACCTTGTAGGTGTCGAAGTCGCCTTCGAGCATGAAGCGGCGCAGGCCCTGCCAAGCGCAGCCCGGTACTTCAACGGCGCTGTTTAGTTCGAGCAGGAACACCGGCTGCCCATCGAAGTGGCCGATGCCGTGCTCGCACAGCACATCAACGCCTTGGCGCTTGAGCCAGTCACGGGCAAACAGCGCGCCATTGGCGTCGAACAAAAAACCCTCGGGGCTGCGGGCCACGGCCAGGCCACCGGCGGTCTGCGGGTCGAGTACTGCGGTTGTCCAGCGTGCTGACATCGTTGCGATCCCTGAAAGGCGCTCGCCAACCCGGTCAGTCGGCGAACGTCGGTTGCTGTTTGCTCATGTGGGCGGCCACTGCCACGCGCAAGTCTTCGGACTGCAGCATGGCGGCGTTCCAAGTAGCGATATAGTCCAACCCATCGTCGATGCGATGGTCGCGCATGTAGCTGAGCATGTGCTTGGTACCGGCCACCGCGACCGGTGATTTTGCGGCAATTTCACCGGCAATGGCAAAGACCCCGTCCAGCAGTGCTGAGTGGTCGTCATACACCCGGTTGACCAGCCCGATGCGCAGCGCCTCCTGGGCATCAACCATGCGCCCGGTGTAGGCCAGTTCGCGCAGCATGCCGTCGCCGATGATACGCGGCAAACGTTGCAGGGTGCCGACGTCGGCGGCCATGCCCATGTCGACTTCCTTGATCGAGAACTGCGCATCGCTTGCGCAATAGCGCATATCACAGGCCGATACCAGGTCGATGGCGCCGCCGATGCAGTAGCCTTGAATGGCCGCCAACACAGGCTTGCGGCAGTTGTCCACGGCGGTGAACGAGCGTTGCAGGCGCAGGATGGTGCCGCGCAACAGGCGCGCGTTGCGCCCGACGTCCTTGCCCAATTGCCCGGCCAGGGAAGCCAGCATCATCAGGTCGATGCCTGACGAAAAATGTTTGCCGGCGCCGCTGATCACCACCGCGCGCACCGCATCGGTGTCGTCGACCCACTGGAAGATATCGACGATCTCCTCCCAGAACGCCGCGTTCATGCTGTTGATTTTTTCCGGACGGTTTATTTGCACATGGGCAATGTTGTTGGCCAGCTCAACCTTGAAAGCGGTGTATTCGGACATGGGCGGCGCTCCTGTGGAGAGGGAATTCACTGCGCAGGATCTTAGCGCAGCACCTAGGCCGCACATGTGCCAAAAGCAAGACTTTAAGCCTTGCAGCCAGCAGCGCGATGCGGCACCTTCCGGCACAGCCGAATTACAAGGATACAAATTCATGCCCCACTCACTGACCGACGCCCTCGCCCACGGTTTCCTCGGCCAGTCGCCGCGCTGGTACAAAGCGGCCATCGTGCTGTTTCTGCTGCTCAACCCGCTGCTGCTGGCAACCCTCGGCCCTGTGGTCACTGGCTGGGTGCTGGTGGTGCAGTTCATCTTCACCTTGGGTATGGCGCTCAAGTGCTACCCACTGATGCCTGGTGGCCTGCTGCTGATCGAGGCGCTAGTGCTGCGCATGACCACGCCCGAGGCACTCTATGAGGAGTTGCAGCACAACTTCCCGGTGATATTGCTGCTGATGTTCATGGTGGCCGGCATCCACTTCATGAAAGAGCTGCTGCTGTTTCTGTTCACGCGCATTCTGCTGGGTGTGCGCAGCAAGGCGCTGTTGTCATTGTTGTTCTGCGTGTTGTCAGCGTTCTTGTCGGCGTTTCTCGACGCGCTGACGGTAACAGCGGTGATCATCAGTGCGGCAGTGGGTTTTTACGCGGTATACCACCGCGTGGCCTCCGACCAGGACCCCCGCGCCGACAGCGCCCTGGACAGCGACCACCACATCCCGGCACTGCACCGCGAACACCTCGATCAGTTCCGCGCATTCCTGCGCAGCCTGCTGATGCACGGCGCGGTGGGCACGGCCTTGGGCGGGGTTTGCACGCTGGTGGGCGAGCCGCAGAACTTGCTGATCGGCCATGAGATGGGTTGGCATTTTGCCGATTTCTTCCTGAAAGTCGCCCCGGTTTCGATGCCGGTGCTGGCCGCGGGCCTGGCGACCTGCGTGCTGCTGGAAAAACTGCGCCTGTTCGGTTACGGCACCTTGTTGCCTGAGCCGGTGCGCCAGGTGCTGGCGGCCTGCGCCGCCGAGGACGATGCGGCGCGCACTCCGGCGCAGCGCCTGGCATTGCTGGTGCAGGGGCTGTCTGCACTGATTCTGATCGTGTGCCTGGGCTTGCACATTGCCGAGGTAGGGCTGATCGGGCTGTTGGTGATCGTGCTGATCACGGCGTTCACCGGTATTACCGACGAGCACCGCCTGGGCCGTGCGTTTCAGGATGCCATGCCGTTCACCGCGCTGCTGGTGGTGTTCTTCGCCGTGGTAGCGGTCATTCACCAGCAGCAACTGTTCAGCCCGCTGATTGCGTGGGTGCTGGCCCTGCCCAGCGAGCAACAGCCGGGCATGTTGTATCTGGCCAATGGCTTGCTGTCGGCCATCAGTGACAACGTGTTCGTGGCGACCATTTACATCACCGAGGTCAAGCAAGCGTTCGTCGATGGGGCCATGAGCCGCGAGCATTTCGAGACGCTGGCGGTGGCTATCAACACCGGCACCAATCTGCCGAGTGTGGCGACGCCCAATGGCCAGGCTGCGTTTCTGTTCCTGCTGACCTCCGCCATTGCGCCGCTGGTGCGGCTGTCGTACGGGCGCATGGTATGGATGGCGCTGCCGTATACGGTGGTCATGGGTGGGCTGGGCTGGTGGGCGGTGACTTACTGGCTGTAGCGTCACTTTTTTTGGCCCCTGGCAGGCTTTCGCCAGCTCCCGGCGAATCGCGATAGCGCCAGCTCCTGCAGCTAAATTGGGCCTGCTGGCCTCATCGCGGGTCAAGCCCGCTCCCACGCACTCATCTGTGTGTGACGCCAGCCTGCGATGAAGCCTTCCAGGCCAATGGTGCGTCGGCGCGCCAATTGCGCGATGATCCATCCCCACACCTTGGGAAGGACCCCCCATGTTTGATATCCGCCGCGCCACGCGCCAGGACGCCGAGGCTGCATACGCCATACGCCGCGCTGCTATCGTGCATAAATGCAGCCCCGATTACGGCGACGAGCTCGCACAAGCCTGGGCCGACGTGCCCCACACCGAAGGCTACACAGCCTTGGTCGCAGAGCAGTTTCACCTGGTCTGGGTGGACGGCTGCGTGGTTGCCACGGGCATGATCGACCTGGCCAGCGGCGAACTCGGCGCGCTGTTCGTGCTACCCGAGTACATGTGCCGCGGCATCGCCCAGGCGATGGTCGCGCACCTGGAGCAGATCGCCCTCAACGCCGGGCTGGATGAGATTCACCTGGACGCCACCCTCAACGCAGCAGCCTTCTACCGGCGCTGTGGCTATGCCGGGGATGAGCAAGCGCTCTATCAATCGCCATTCGGGCTGCAACTGGCTTGCGTGCCCATGCGCAAGCGCCTGGTGCGGTAACTCGCCTGGGCCTGGCCGCCTCGATAGTGACTATCGAGCGCGGCAATTTCTAATCATCGGCGGCGCGCCATAACCTTTGCTCATCGACTCCCGATCATGGAAAGCACGCCGATGAACCTCCCCGCCCGCCTGTTGCTCGCCGCCCTTGCCATCACCGCCTTCAGCGGCTGCGCCAGTCACCCTGAGCTGCGGCCCTACAGCGCCGAAGAAACTCGCCAGTTGCAGCTTGAAGCACTGCAACGCCAGGGTTTGAGCCAGGAAGACTACGAGCGGCGCAGGCTCGGGGTGTTGCGCGCTGGGCAGGAACAGGTGGTGAGCGATAGCGCTGTTGGCTCGCTCGGTGCTTCGTATCTGTAAGCTGCACTGACTGCTGCGGGGCGTCGTCAGCACAGCCTTGGCCTTGCGCCTTGCAAAGCTGTTAGCCTTGGGCTGTTCAGGTGAATTCGGACAACCCATGGCCAACCACAAAATTGAAATCCGTCGGCGCAATGTCGAAAAAATTCTGCTTGCCGCCGAGCGGGTGTTTGCCGAGAAAGGCTACGGCGCGACCTCCATGGGCGATATCGCCGAGCAGGCGCAACTGCCACGCTCCAACCTGCATTACTACTTCAATACCAAAGATGAGCTGTACCGGGCCGTGCTGCAGGACTTGCTAGATGTCTGGAAGCAGGATGCGCTGTGCTTCGAGCGCTTCGACGACCCGCGTGTGGTGTTGACCAGTTATATCCGGGCCAAGATGGGGCATTCACGGTCGCGCCCTTTGGGGTCGAAAGTCTGGGCTGAAGAAATTCTGCACGGTGCGCCGCTGTTGGCGGGGAGCCTGGACGACACGCTGGTGCCTTGGGCGCGCCTCAAGGAGGCCAAGATTCGGGCGTGGGTCGAAGATAAACGCATCCTTGCAGTAGAGCCTTCGGCGCTGCTCTACATGATCTGGGCGGCGACCCAGCATTACGCCGATTTTGGTTACCAGGTGACGTTGCTCAATGGCGGCGAGCCGCTTTCGGACCTGGCCTTCGAAGGCGCGGTGCAGACCGTCACCAGTGTGATCCTGCGCGGGATCGGGCTGGAGCCCTGAGCGCAAAGGCTTGGCGTCCCAGTACCTGGTAGGCCTGTTCCGGCCTCATCGCAGGCTGGCGCCAGCTCCCACAGTGACCGCGTACAGCCGCAACATGGATGCCTGGCTCAGGTTCTGTGGGAGCTGGCGCCAGCCTGCGATGAGGCCGGAACAGGCTGACACATTCCCCCCCAGCACCCTGCACCCCGCCAACCCTGCCCACAGACATTATTCAGTGTGGAATTATTTTGCGCGCCCGAGGTTCAGATGCCGTAGGAAACGTATCAGCAACGGGATGCCACCATGAAATCACGCAAGAAAGCCGTAAAACCCATCGGCCTGAAAGACATCACCATCGTCGACGACGCCAAGATGCGCAAGGCGATCACCGCCGCCGCCCTGGGTAACGCCATGGAATGGTTCGACTTTGGTGTCTACGGTTTTGTCGCCTTTGCCCTGGGCAAGGTGTTCTTCCCTAACGCCAGCCCCGGCGTACAGATGATCGCAGCACTGGCAACCTTCTCGGTGCCGTTCCTGATTCGCCCCTTGGGTGGGCTGTTCTTCGGCGCCCTGGGCGACCGCTACGGCCGCCAGAAGGTGCTGGCGGCAACCATCGTGATCATGTCCCTGAGCACCTTTGCCATCGGCTTGATACCCTCCTACGCCAGTATCGGCATCTGGGCGCCGATCCTGCTGTTGCTGGCCAAGATGGCCCAAGGCTTCTCGGTAGGTGGTGAGTACACCGGGGCCTCCATTTTTGTCGCCGAATATGCGCCAGACCGCAAGCGCGGCTTCCTCGGCAGTTGGCTGGACTTCGGCTCGATTGCAGGCTTTGTGCTCGGCGCGGGCGTGGTGGTGCTGATCTCGACCGTACTCGGCGAGGAGAAATTCCTTGAATGGGGCTGGCGCCTGCCGTTCTTCCTCGCCCTGCCGCTGGGCCTGATCGGCCTGTACCTGCGTCACGCACTGGAAGAAACCCCGGCCTTTCAACAACACGTCGACAAACTCGAACAAGGTGACCGCGAAGGCCTGGCCAGCGGCCCGAAAGTGTCGTTCAAGGAAGTCGCCACCAAGCATTGGCGCAGCCTGCTGACCTGCGTCGGGGTAGTGATCTCGACCAACGTCACTTACTACATGCTGCTCACCTACATGCCCAGCTACCTCACCCACAACCTGCATTACAGCGAAGACCACGGGGTGCTGATCATCATCGCGATCATGGTCGGCATGCTGTTCGTGCAGCCAATCATTGGCCTGCTGAGCGATAAATGGGGGCGCCGCCCGTTCATCATCATCGGTAGCGCCGGCCTGTTCGTGCTAGCCATTCCAGCATTCATGCTGATCACCAGCGGCCAACTACCCGTGATTTTCGCCGGCCTGTTGATCATTGCCGTGCTGTTGAACTTCTTCATCGGCGTGATGGCGTCGACGCTGCCAGCGATGTTCCCCACGCACATCCGCTACAGCGCCCTGGCCAGTGCTTTCAATATTTCGGTGCTGATTGCAGGTGTCACGCCAACGCTGGCTGCCTGGCTGGTTGAGACGACCAACAACCTGTACATGCCGGCTTACTACCTGATGGTGATCGCGCTGATCGGGCTGCTGACCGGGCTCACCATGAAAGAGACCGCCAACCGCCCCCTGCGCGGCGCGGCGCCTGCTGCTTCGGACATCGAAGAAGCCCGCGAACTGCTGCAAGAGCACCACGACAATATCGAGCAGAAAATCGAGGATATCGACACGCAAATCGCCGAACTTGAAGCGAAACGGGAAAAACTCGCTCAACAGCACCCGCGTATCGACTAACCCGCTTCTCTCCGTTGGTAACCTCGCCGCTGCAGCGCCCCCTGCAGCGGCTACCATGATATTTCCACGCCTTGGCGGGCGCACCTGAGGAGCCCGCCGGCCCAGACAACTCAGGGACGGCAACCATGTCCAACAGCCGATCGCAACCCGATGCAGTTTCGGCTTCAGGCGGCCCGCAGCGCTCAAACGGTGCGGTATTCGACAGCGAACTGCGTTTTCGCGCGCTGGTCACTGCCAGCAGCACCTCGGTGTACCGCATGAGCCCCGACTGGCAAGAGCTGCGCGGGCTTTCCGGGCAAGGCTTTCTGGAAGACACCGCCCACCCCAGCCGCAACTGGCTCGAGAAGTACATCGCCGAAGAAGACCGCCCCAAGGTCCTGGCTGCCATCGCCACAGCAATCGCCGAGCAGCGCATTTTCGAGCTGGAGCACCGCGTGCGCCTGCGTGGTGGCGAGTTTGGCTGGACGCTGTCACGGGCAGTGCCGATCTTCGATGAAGAAGGCCAGGTGCTTGAATGGTTTGGCGCCGCCGTGGACGTCACCCGCCAGCACGAAACCCTGGCCCGGCTGCGCGAGAGCGAGGTGGCGTTCAAGACCATCGCCGACACCGTGCCGCAATTGGTCTGGGTGACCGACCAAGGCGGGCAATTCGCGTTCTTCAACCAGCGTTGGCGCGACTATTTTGGCCCTGCCGGGCAGGTAGCGGACTTTGCAAGCTTCGCCCAAGGTTGCCTGCACCCGGACGACAGCCTGGCCGCCGAAGCTGCGTTTACCCAGGCCAGGGCCAGCGGTGTGGTCTATGAAGGTGAATACCGCCTGCGCCAGCACGACGGCAGCTACCGCTGGTTCATGCTGCGCGCCCAGCCCTACCGCGACCCCGACAGCGGCGCCCTGCTGCGCTGGTACGGTACCGCGGTCGATGTCCACGACCGCCACAGCACCGAGGCGCGGTTGCGCAGCTTCAACGAAGAGCTCGAAGTACAGGTACAGGCCGGCTCGCGCGAGCTGCAGGCGGCCGAGGCGCAAATGCGCCAGATGCAAAAACTCGAAGCCATCGGCCAGCTCACCGGCGGCGTAGCCCACGATTTCAACAACCTGCTCACCGTGATTCGCAACTCAGCCGAGCTGATGCGCCGCAAAACCTTGGCCCCTGAGCGCCAGCAGCGCTATCTGGATGCCATCCTCGACACCGCCGACCGCGCCGCCAAGCTGACCAGCCAGTTGCTCGCCTTCGCCCGGCGCCAGGCGCTGCGCCCGCAGGTCTTCGCGGTGGGCCCGCAGGTCGAGCAGATCGCCGGCATGCTGCGCAGCCTGGTCGGCGCGCGGGTGCAGATAAACGTGCAGGTGCCAGGGCAAGACAGTTACGTCGAAGCCGACCTGAACCAGTTCGAAATCGCACTGGTGAACCTGGTGGTCAACGCCCGCGACGCCACGCACGATCAAGGCAACATCACCATTTGCGTGAGCCCTGCAAGCCAGGCCGAGGGCTGGATCGAGATTGCCGTCGGCGACGACGGTCATGGCATCGCCGCCACTGACCTTGAGCGCATCTTCGATCCGTTCTACACCACCAAGGCACAGGGCAAAGGCACTGGGCTGGGGTTGTCCCAAGTGAAGGGTTTCGTGCATCAGTCGGGTGGCTCGTTGCAGGTGCGCAGCACGCTCGGCAAGGGCTCAACCTTTATTACGTCGCTGCCGGCGGTAAGTGCTCCGGGCGTGGTCACGCCTGAGCTGCCCGCGCAAGCCCCGGCGCACACCAACGGCCATGTGCTGGTGGTCGAGGACAATATTCAGGTACGCGAATTTACCGCCACCTTGCTTGAAGATATGGGCTACACCACCAGCCTTGCGCACAATGCCGAGGCCGCCCTGGCGCTGTTGGAGGCCGGGCGCGAGCACATTGATGTGGTGCTCGCGGATGTGGTCATGCCGGGCATGAGCGGCATCGAACTGGCGCGCTTTGTGCGCCATCGCTGGCCCGAACTGCCGCTGGTACTCACCAGTGGCTACAGCCAGGCGCTGATTGGGGATGACCCGCAGGGGTTCGAGCTGCTTGGCAAACCCTATTCGGTCGATCAGTTGCTGCGGGCGTTCGAAACCGCCATCAAGCCGCGCTGAGAGGGTGTTGCCCCCGCTGATTGAATTCGCCCCACGTTCTAGCGCAATCCGCTTGAATCCTTGCCTGATTCTCTGAACCTGCAGGGCCACAGATGGGAAACCCCGCGCCTGCGCGCTAGAGTTGCTGCACAAGGAGCCGACCACAGGCCCCATGGCGTCTTGCGCATCAATGCGGGGATGCACATATGACAAAGCCACATCAACCGATGATCAGCAGGTGAGCCATGGAACTACGAATCAACCAGAAGACCTACCAGGTCGAGGCTGAGGCCGACACGCCGTTGCTTTGGGTTATCCGCGACGACCTCGGCATGACCGGCACCAAATACGGCTGCGGCCTGGCCCAGTGCGGCGCCTGTTCGGTGCTGGTGGACGGCAACGTCGTGCGCGCCTGCGTTACCCCGGTGGCCGGTGTGGTTGGCCGCGAGATCACCACCATTGAGGCCATCGAAGAAGATGCCATCGGCAAGCGCGTGGTCGCGGCCTGGGTCGAGCATCAGGTGGCGCAGTGTGGCTATTGCCAGTCCGGCCAGGTGATGGCCGCCACGGCGCTGCTCAAGCACACGCCCAAACCCAGCGACGCGCAGATCGAGGCCGCCATGGTCAACCTGTGCCGCTGCGGCACCTACAACGCCATCCATGCCGCCGTGCATGAGCTGGCCGAGGGGGGTAAAGCCTGATGAAGCGGCGTATCGAAACCCCGCAAGACCTGCTTGACCTGCCAGCCGGCGAAACCATCAACCTGTCGCGCCGGCGCTTTGTTGCCGGTACCGCCATCGGCGCATTAGTGCTGGGTTTTGGCCTGCCGGTGGGCGTGCCACGGGTACAGGCTGCTGCGGCAACGGCTGAGCGCGGCACCCAGGTGCCGGCCTTCCTCGAAATTCGCCCGGACAACACCGTGCGCCTGCTGTGCCCCTTCATGGAAGGCGGCCAAGGCACCTACACCGCCATGGCGCAGATTGTCGGCGAAGAGCTGGACATGAACCCTGCCCAGTTCGTGGTGGACAGCGCGCCGCCCGGCGAAGCCTATGTGGTCATGGAAAACGGCATGCGCATCACCGGCGGCAGCATGTCGGTGCGCATGAGCTACCCGACCATGCGCCGCCTCGGCGGCCTGGCCCGCGCCATGCTGCTGCAGGCGGCGGCCGAACAACTGGGCGTGCCTGTGAGTGAACTGAGCACCGAGCCTGGCAAGGTGCTGCACGCAGCCTCTGGCCGTTCGCTGGCGTATGGCGAACTGGCCGGCCGTGCCATGGACCTGCCAGTGCCGGACCCGGCCAGCATCAAGCTGCGCGACCCTGGCCAGTTCCGCTGGATCGGCAAACCAGTGCGCCGCCTGGACGCCTACGACAAGTCCACCGGCAAGGCCGTGTTCAGCATCGACATCAAAGTCGACGACATGCTCCACGCTGCCGTCCAGCACGCGCCACGCCTGGGCATGACCGTGGGCAACATGCGCAACGAAGCGCAGGTCAAGGCCATGCAAGGCGTGCACTCGGTACACACGTTGCCCGGCGCCGTCGCCGTGGTGGCCGAGCGCTGGTGGCACGCCAAGCGTGCGGTCGAGGCATTGCAGGTCGACTGGCAAGAACCTGGCGCCGACAACACCTTGCGGGTCATGCCGGCTGATTTTTCCAGCGCCGGCTGGCTCGACCACCTGGCCGCCCAGACGGGCCCGGCCCGTGACGATGAACACGAAGGCGACCTTGCCGCCGCCATGGCCAGCGCCAAGACCACCGTCGAGGCCAGCTACCGCAACCAGTACGTCAACCACGGCCAACTGGAACCCCCCTCGGCGACGGCGCGCTTCAACCCCGACGGCAGCCTGGAGGTGTGGCTGCCCAACCAGGCGCCAGACATGTTCCGCGCCGACATTGCCAAGCGCACAGGCCTGGCCCCGGAGCAAATCACCCTGCACTCGCCACTGCTGGGTGGGTTCTTCGGCCGGCACTTCTTGTACGAATCGGCCAACCCCTACCCGCAGGCGATAGCCTTGGCCAAGGCCGTTGGCCGCCCGGTGAAGCTGATCTGGACCCGCGAGGAAGAGTTCTTGCGCGATGTGCTGCGCCCCGTGGCGGTGGTCAAGTTCCGTGCAGGGCTCGATGCCGATGGCATGCCGGTCGCCATCGAGGCGGTCAGCGCCACCGAAGGCCCCACCGAAGCCCTGGCCGGCAAGCAGGGCGAGAAAATCGACCCGACGGCCCTTGAAGGCTTGTCGGGCAAGGCCTACGCCATCCCCAACAAGCGCATCGCGCAGATCTACGTCAAAGGCCCGGCAATGCTCGGTTACTGGCGTTCGGTGGGCAATTCGCTGAATGACTTCTTCTATGAAAGCTTCCTCGACGAACTCGCCGACAAGGGCGGCAAGGACCCTTATGAACTGCGCCTGCACCTGCTGCGCGGCAACCCGCGGCTGACCACCCTGCTGCAGGCAGTGGCGGAACTTGCCGGCGGTTGGAAACCTGGACCGTTCACCGCCGAGGACGGCAGCAAGCGCGCACGCGGTGTGGCCATGGCCTCGCCGTTCGGCTCGCATGCGGCGGTAATTGCCGAGGTCTCGATTGAAAACGGCCAAGTGAAGGTGCATGACATCTGGCAAGCCATCGACCCGGGCAGCATCGTCAACCCGGCGATCATCGAGGCGCAGGTCAACGGCGCAGTCGCCTTGGGGCTGTCGCAGACCTTGCTGGAAGAGGCGGTATGGCAAAACGGCGCGCCACGGGCCCGCAACTATGACCTGTACCCGATCCTGCCGCCGCAGCGCATGGCGCGGGTGCATGTGCGTATCGTCCAGAGCGGCGAGAAGATGGGCGGTATTGGTGAGCCGCCGCTGCCAGCCGTCGCTCCGGCGGTGGCCAACGCAGTGGCACGTTTGACCGGGCAGCGCGTGCGTAGCCTGCCACTTGACCGCCATACGTTCAGCTGAGGGCCGCCCATGAGTAACCGCCGATTCGCAACGACTGCGCGCTGGCTGGCTGTGCCATGCCTGCTCGCCGCTGGCCTGCTGGCCTGGTACGTCACCCACGAGCCTGCCTCGCCGTTCAGCGCCGACACCACTGTTGACGCAGCACTGGTCAGCCGCGGCGAGTACGTCGCCCGGCTGAGCGATTGCGTGGCCTGTCACAGCCTGCCGGGCAAGGCGCCGTTTGCCGGGGGCCTGGAAATGGCCACCCCGCTGGGGGCAATCCACGCCACCAACATCACCCCTGACCGCGAGCACGGTATCGGCGCCTACAGCCTGGCCGACTTCGACCGTGCGGTGCGCCAAGGCGTGGCGCCGGGCGCTCGCCGGCTGTACCCGGCAATGCCCTACCCGTCCTATGCCAAGCTGAGCGACGATGATGTGCGCGCGCTGTATGCGTTCTTCATGCAGGGGGTGCAGCCTTCGGCCGAGGCCAATATCCCCAGCAGCATCCCCTGGCCGCTGAACATGCGCTGGCCGATCGCGCTGTGGAACGGGCTGTTCGTACCGGCTCACACGTATGCCGCAAAGCCCAGCCAGGATGCGCTGTGGAACCGGGGTGCGTACATCGTCCAGGGCCCCGGCCACTGCGGCAGTTGCCATACCCCGCGCGGCCTTGCGTTCAACGAGAAGGCCTTGGATGAAAGCGGCACGCCGTTCCTCGCCGGCGCCTTGCTTGACGGCTGGTACGCACCGAGCCTGCGTCAGGACCCGAACACCGGCCTTGGCCGTTGGAGCGAGCCTGAAATCGTGCAGTTCCTCAAGACTGGGCGCAACAAACACGCGGTGGTGTATGGCTCGATGACCGAGGCGTTCAACAACTCCACGCAGTTCATGGCTGACGACGACCTCGCCGCCATTGCCCGCTACCTGAAGTCGCTGCCAGGCGACCCGGCCCGGGATGGCACGCCCTGGCAGTACCAGGCGGTTTCGGCCGCCGGACGCCTTGACGCGCCCGGCGCCCATACCTACGTGACCCGTTGCGCCAGTTGCCATGGTTTGGACGGCAAAGGCCAGCCCGAGTGGATGCCGCCGTTGGCCGGGGCCACGTCGATGCTGGCCAAGGAGAACGCCTCGGCGATCAACATCACCCTCAATGGCTCGCAGCGCATCGTCGCCGCCGGGGTGCCGGATGCCTATCGCATGCCGGCGTTCCGTGAGCAGTTGTCGGACCAGCAGATCGCCGAGGTGTTGAGTTTTGCGCGAAGTGCGTGGGGCAATGAAGCCGCAGCGGTGGATGCCAAAGCGGTGGCCAAGCTGCGCGAGCACACCGACCCGGCCAGCAGCAGCCCGATCATCTTGCATATGCGCTGAAGGGGTACGCAGCCTGTCGCCGCACAATGACCGGCGAGGCTGTACGCGGTCTTTGTAGGAGCGGTCTTGTGCCGATCTCGGGGCTGCTGCGCAGCCCTTTCGCGGCACAAGGCCGCTCCTACAGGGATCACAGGATTGAGTGGGAATTGTTACTCAAGCCCCAGCGCCAAGACTCAACGAGAGGTTGCAAACATCATGGAAAGCATCGACCTGTTGGTCTTGCGCACAGCCCATGACTGGCTCGCCAGCGGCCATCGTGTGCTACTGGCCACCGTCGCCCACACCTGGGGTTCGTCGCCGCGCCCGGAGGGCTCGATGATGGCCCTGCGCAGCGATGGCCGCGTGGTGGGTAGCGTGTCGGGCGGCTGCATCGAGGACGACCTGATCCACAGCCATACCAGCGCCTACGGCGGCCAACCCTTCACCGACGGCCCACCCCAGCGGGTGCGCTATGGCGTCAGTGCCGATGAAGCGCACCGCTTCGGCCTGCCCTGCGGCGGCACGCTGGAACTGGTTCTGGAATTCAGCCCGGACCCTGCCGCCCTGCAGCAACTGCTCGGCCTGCTCGACGACGGCCAACTGGTACAACGCACGCTGGCGCTGGCCGATGGCGCCGTCAGCCTGGCCCCCACAGCCAAGCCGTTGCCCTTCAGTTGCAACAGCCAGAGCGTGGCCAACACCCTCGGCCCCGGCTACCGCATGCTGCTGATCGGTGCCGGTGCCCTGGCCGAATACCTGGCCACCATGGCGCTGTTCAACGGCTTCAAGGTGGCAGTGTGCGACCCGCGCCCGGAGCATATGGCCAGTTGGGCCGTGGCCGGGGTGGACGCCGTACCTGGGATGCCGGACGACGTGGTACGGGCCTTCCGGGCCGATGCCCGCACCTGCATCATTGCCGTCAGCCATGACCCCAAGCTCGATGACCTGGCACTGCTCGAAGCCCTGCACGGGCCTGCGTTCTACATTGGCGCTATCGGTTCAAGGCGCAACAGCCAACTGCGCCGCGAGCGGCTGATCGAGCATTTCGGCGAAACCGAACGCTCGCTGGAGCGCCTGCATGGCCCAATCGGTATCTATATCGGTAGCAAGACCCCGGCAGAGATTGCCGTGAGTGTGATGGCCGAGGTGCTGGCGGCGAAGAATGCGGTGAGTTTGCCGGGCGCGCTGAAGGTTTCAGCGGCCAAGGGCGCGCAAGAATCGGCGGTTTGAACTGCGCTGGCGTCACAAACGCCAGGCAGTGGCTATGCTTGTGTTCGCTAAACCCAACCCGGTATCGATCACAAGGAAGACAGGCAATGAACCCCATTACCCGCGCCATCGCTCTCGCCTCGTTAGTGTCTGCCGCAAGCTTCAGCGCCCATGCCGCCCAGTTGCCCATCGCCAGCGAAGCCCTGGAGAGCCACGTCAGCACCGAGGTCACGGCCATTGACCTGGCCAGCCGCCAGGTCACGGTCAAGGGCCCGCGCGACAAGGACGTGACGTTCCAGCTCAGTGAACAGGCCAAGTCGCTGCCCAACCTCAAGGTTGGCGACAAGGTCGATATCTATGTCACCCGTGCGGTCGCCTACGTGCTCAACACCGAGGTCGGCGGTGCCCCGAAGGCCTCGGAAGAAGCGGGCACCCTGCGCGCGACGGCAGCCAACCCCAACCCAGGCGGTGAGGCGTTCCGCCAGGTGAAGGTGACGTCGCAGATCAAGAAGATCGACCTCAAGGCCCACGAGGTCACGTTGCTGCCGCCTGAGGGCAAGTTGCAGGTGGTGAAGGTGGAAGACCCCGAGCTGCAGGGGCGGATGAAAAACCTCAAGGTCGACCAGACCGTTGATGCGATCTACACCGAAGTACTGCGGGTAGAGACTTCGCGCTAGGTTGCTGCTACGCAAGGCCGCTGCTACCCGGGTTCCCCTGGAGGCGCGGCCTTGTGCTGGGATGGGCCGCAACGCGGCCCCTCTCACCGCGGCTCGAACACACTTACCGCCTGCGCATCCACAGCCTTGGGCAGCAACCCTTCGCGGTAGAACGCATCGGCAATGCGTTGCTGCTCCGCCAGGTTATCCACCTGCACAGGCTGCACGTCATAACTGCGCCGAGCATTGGCTTGCTGCACCGTGGCCACGTCCAGGTTGCCCCACAACGGCCCAAGAATCCGCGCCGCCGCCGCCGGGTTGGCCTTGGCCCAGGTGCCCGCCTCGCGCAACGCCTGATACACCTGCTGCAACACCTCAGGGTGCGCCTTTGCATAGTCGCTGCCGGCCAGGTAATAACGCTGATAACTGGCAAGGCCGCTGCCGTCGGCCAGAATGCGCGCGTTCTGCTGGCGCTGGGCGCTGGCCACATATGGGTCCCAGGTTACCCAGGCATCGACCTTGCGGTTCTCGAAGGCTGCGCGCCCGTCCGCCGGGATCAGGTAGGCCGGGGTGATGTCCTTGAAACTCAGCCCCGCCTTGGCCAAGGCCTGAATCAGCAGGTAGTGGCTGCCAGCCGCTTTGGTTACCGCAACGCGCTTGCCCTTTGAGGTCGGCCAAGGTCTTGAGCGGTGAATCTGCCGGCACCAGAATCGCCTGGGCGGTAGGCGATGGCGTCTCGCGGGCAAAATACGTCAGCCTGGCGCCAGCGGCCTGGGTGAATACTGGCACAGTGTCGGCAACATCAGCCGAAACATCGACATTGCCCAGGTTCAGCGCCTCCAGCAACGGCAGGCCGCTTGGAAACTCATGCCAGGAAATACGAATACCTTCAGCTGCCAGCTTCTGTTCGAGGGTGCCTCGGGCTTTGAGTAAAGTCAGCAACGTGGACGATTTCTGGTAGCCGATGCGCAAGGTCTGTTCGGCGTTGGCAAGGCCCGGCAGCAACGCGCCGAACCACAGCGCCAGGGCCATCTGGCGCGCAGGTTTCAACAGCATGGGGCAGTCTCCGGGTCAGGGTTGCGCGGCAAGTTTTGCAGCGCTGGGCAAGGTGAAGCCGGTGGCGAAGGTCGGTGCCACTTCAAGGCGTTCGGCCATCAGGCCGTGGGTGTGATAGAAATCAGCCGTGTCCTGCTGCTGGGCGACGGTCTGCGGGTCGATCACCTGCCAGCGCAACTGGCGCCGCTCGAATTGCAAGCGCGCAGCGTCTTCGGGGAAGCCGATGATCGCCGCCAGGGTTTTCGAGTAGCTGTCCAGGTGCTGGTTGGCCCAGACTTGCGCGCCGGCCAGGCGGTTGAGGTAATCCTGCAGCGCCGCACGCCGGGCGCTGCCATTCAGCGCGCTGTCGGTGGCGGCCAGAAAACTGTTGCCGCTGGACAGCCCTCGCCCATTGACCAGCACCCTGCCCTGCCCGCTCAGCTCGGCCAGCGCGGTGTAGGGTTCCCAGGTGGACCAGGCGTCGACCGAACCGTTGGCCAGAGCAATCTTGGCATCGACCGGGCCGAGAAAACGAAAATCGACGTCCTTTTCGCTCAGGCCCACCTGGTTCAGCGCCTTGAGCGCCAGGTGGTGGCCGATGGAGCCACGGCCAGTGGCAATGCGTTTGCCCTTGAGGTCCGCCGCAGTGCGCAGCGCAGCGTCCGGGCGCACCAGCAACGCGGTGCCGTACGGGTCGGACTTGTCCACGGCAATCGCCTTGACCGGTGCCCCCGACGCCAGCACGAACAACAACGGCGCATCGCCAATGATGCCGGCATCGATGGCCCCGGCGTTCAGCGCTTCGGCCAAGGGCGCGGCAGCCGGGAACTCGGCCCAGCGAATGTCATAGGGAAGATCGCGCAGGGCGTCGGCGGCCTCAAGCTGGGCGCGCATGTTGCCCTTCTGATCGCCGATACGCAGGGTCAGGCGTTCACTGGCGGTGGCCTGGCTGGCCAGTAGCACCGCTGCGGCAAGGGTCAGCAACTTCGAACGAATGGACATGGCACTCCTCAGGGTCAGAGCAGACGGCTCGATGCGGCCTGTGAAGTGACTGTAACGACAAGCGCTGAATAAACTAAATTGATTTTAGGAATAACCTAATATGCATTTTGCAGAACAAACCGCACTTGCTAAGCAACTGCTATGGCATTACCCGCCTACACGATTATGCTAGTGGCTTATTTTTCCCGTTCTATCCTGCGAGCGCCGAATATGAAAATCGATGACATGGACGCCTTCGTGGCGGTCATTCGTTGCCAGTCGACCAACCTGGCTGCCGAGGCCTTGCAACTCACGCAGCCGGCCATTACCCGCCGAGTGCAGAACTTCGAGGAAGACCTCGGCGCTACCCTGCTCGACCGCAACACCAAGCCGCTCAAGCCCACGCCCATGGGCTTGCGGGTGTACGAGCAGTGCAAGGCGATCCTGCGCGAGATCGACTCATTGCGTGAACTGGTAGCCAATGACGGCGCGCCGTCGGGCACCCTGCGCCTGGGCGTGCCGCAGACCTTGGGCGATGTGGTGTTGCTCGATGCACTGGCGAAAATCCGCGAGGCCTACCCGCCCCTGCGCACGCAGGTCACCAGCGGTTGGGGCAGCACCCTGATTGCGCGCATGGAAAACGGCGAGCTGGACGCGGCGGCGGCGTTGTTCCCACCGGGCAAGATCTTCCCCGAAGGCATCGCCAGCCAGTCGATCGCGCGTATGCCGCTGAAGGTAGTGGCAGCCAAGGGCAGTGCCGGCAAACGCAGCTACAAGCTCAGGGACTGTTATACCCGCGGCTGGGTGCTCAACCCCGACGGGTGCGGGTTCCGCGCGGGGCTGCAACGGGCGTTGAGCGAACAGGGGTTGAGTTTGTCGATCAACCTGGAGACGTTCGGGACCGAGTTGCAGCTGGGGTTGGTGGCCAATGGTCAGGGGCTGGGGCTGGTGCCGGAACCGCTGTTGCTCGCCAGCCGGCACCGTGATGAGCTTGAGGTGCTGAATGTTACCGACTTCAAGCCGCTGGTGGATTTGTGGCTGTTTCATCCGCGGTATCTGGGTAATTTGCAAGGGCCGGTGGAGTTGTTTGGTGAGGTGGCCGGGGGGCGGTTGTTGGGGTAAGAGTGAGTTTTGGGGGAGGCTGCCAATGTTCGCCGAGGGACTTCCAGCGCCTGTGAGATCGAGCGCCGCCCGCGCGGCGCATCGCAGGCTGGCGCCAGCTCCCACATCTGTTTCGGGCCAGTTATGCCTGTGAAAGTATCGGCGCCTGCCTTGGCGCATGTCTTGAGTGATATGAAGCTGCCTTGGCGCACACGCTGAAACCGCGCCTTACCAACAAGGCGGGCCAGGTGATGGCACAGGACAGACTGGCCCGAAATAAATGTGGGAGCTGGCGCCAGCCTGCGATGCGCCGCGCGGGCGGCGCTCGATCTCAAAGGCGCCACAACCCTTTCGGCAAACACTTGGCTGCCCCGACGCCCCTTAAATGCATTTTTCGCATAAAAACAAAAACTATAAATTCTTAAAACAAATAATTAGCTTAGAACCAAAAAGACTTTTACAGCGTTCATTCATACGAATACGGTCTTAACAAACCTACCGTCATTCAGGGATGAACCCCTCATGAGTCACCCTTCCGACAGCGCCCTGGCCGAGCTGACCCAGGCCCTGGGGGCCAACGCCGAGCGCTACGACCGCAGCGCGCAGTTCCCCAAAGACAACTTCGACCTGCTGCATCGCCATGGCCTGCTCGCCCTGACCGTACCCCGCACCTTGGGCGGCGGCGGCGCCGACCTGGCTGGCGCACGCCGGGTGATCAGCGCGGTGGCCAAGGGGGACCCCGCCACCGCACTGATTCTGGTGATGCAGTACCTGCAACACTTTCGCCTGCAAGACGAAGCACGCTGGCCCGAACACCTGCGCCAGCGCGTGGCCCGCGATGCGGTGCAGCACGGCGCACTGATCAACGCCCTGCGCGTGGAACCAGCCCTTGGCACGCCAGCCCGTGGCGGCTTGCCGGCCACCGTCGCGCGGCGCACGGCCGAGGGCTGGCGGCTTAGCGGCAGCAAGATCTACTCCACCGGCAGCCACGGCCTGAGCTGGTACCTGGTGTGGGGCCGCAGCGATGACAGCGACCCGCTGGTAGGCGGCTTTCTAGTGCACCGCGATACCCCCGGCATCACCATCGTCGAGGACTGGGACCACCTTGGCATGCGCGCAACATGCAGCCACGAAGTGCGCTTCGATGACGTGTTGATCCCCCTCGACCACGCCGTCAGCGTCAGCCCCGCCAGCGCCCCAAAGGCGGAACTTGACGGTGAAAGCCTGCTGTGGATGGCCGTGCTGCTGCCGGCGGTCTACGACGGCGTGGCCCGCGCCGCACGCGACTGGCTGGCCGGGTTTCTAAACCAGCGCGCGCCGTCCAACCTCGGCGCGCCGTTGGCTACCCTGCCGCGTTTTCAAGAGGTGCTTGGGCGCATCGACACCCTGTTGTTCGCCAACCAAAGCCTGCTGGACTCCGCAGGCTCCGGGCACATCGACCCGCGCCATGCCGGGCAGGTCAAGCACCTGGTCAGCGCCAACGCCATCCAGGCAGTTCAGCTGGCAGTAGAGGCGGCGGGCAACCCCGGCCTGTCACGGCGCAATCCGCTGGAGCGGCATTACCGCGACGTGCTCTGCAGCCGCATTCACACCCCACAGGACGACGTGGTGTTCAGCCAGGTCGGGCGCACCGCTCTTGCCGAGGTAACCCCATGAGCCATGCAATCATCGCCAGCCAGCTTGATGCCCAGGCCAACCAGGTGCTGCGCGAGCAACTGGCCGACCACGAAGTGATCGATATCGCCCCCAGCCAGTTGGCCATCGAGGTGCCCGCCGATGTGCTGCTCCTGCGCCCGGTCAACATTCGCGGCCAGCGCGTCGACAGCCCGCCTGCCGGCTGGCCGTGGAACTTGAAGTGGGTGCAGTTGGTGTCCTCTGGCATCGATTTCTACCCCGACTGGGTATTCAACGGCCCGCAGGTCACCAGCGGCAAAGGCGCCAACGCCGAACAGGTAGCCGAGTTCGCCTTGGCCCTGATGTTCGCGGCAGCCAAGCAATTACCGGGGCTTTGGGTGAAGGATGCAGACTGGCGCCTGACCCCGCTTGCGCAAGTAAGGGGCCGCACCTTAGGGGTTCTGGGCTTTGGCAGCATCGGCCAGAGCCTGGCGCGCAAGGCCGTGGCGCTGGGCATGCACGTGCTGGCGCTGAGCCGCCCAGGCCAGGCCATCGCCGAGGTGCCCGGCGTGCAGCGCGTCGACAGCCTGCAACAACTGTTCGCCGGCAGTGACCACCTGGTGCTCGCCGCCCCGCTCACCGCCGCCACCCGCGGCCTGATCAACCATCAGGTGTTGGCCCACGCCCGCCCGGGGCTGCACCTGATCAACATCGCCCGGGGCGGGTTGCTTGACCAACAAGCCCTGCTCGATGCCCTGGACAGCGGCCTGATCGGCCGCGCCAGCCTGGATGTCACCGAGCCTGAGCCGCTGCCTGCCGGGCACCCGTTGTACCACCACCCGCGGGTGTTCCTGTCGCCGCACACCTCGGCCATTTCCGAAGACGGCTACCCGGCCTTGCTCGACGCCTTCATCGCCAACTTCCACCGCTACCGCGAGCAGGCGCCACTGGCCAACCTGGTCGATACCGCACGCGGCTACTGATTACCGGAGAACACACCATGACCTCATTGTCTGCCGTCACCACCAGCACCCCGAGCGTGCGCCAACGGGTCAGCGCCGAAGAATGGGAGGTGCGGGTCAAGCTCGCCGCGGCCTACCGCCTGGCCGCGCTGTTTCGCTGGACCGACCACATCTACACGCACTTTTCGGCGCGAGTGCCGGGCCCTGATGAGCATTTCCTGATCAACGCCTTCGGCCTGTTGTTCGATGAAATCACCGCCTCCAACCTGGTCAAGGTTGACGTCGACGGCACCCTCATCGACGACCCGCTGGAGCTGGGCATCAACCAGGCCGGCTACGTCATCCACAGCGCCATCCACGCCGCTCGCCCCGACCTCAAGGCCGTGCTGCATACCCACACCCGCGACGGCGCGGCGGTCTCGGCCCAGCGTGATGGGCTGCTGCCGATTTCCCAGCACAGCCTGGCCTACTACAGCCGCGTGGCGTACCACGACTACGAACGCGTGGCGCTGGACCTGGACGAGCAGCAACGGCTGGTGGCCAACCTGGGCCAGAGCAACATCCTGATTCTGCGCAACCATGGCCTGCTGACCGGCGGCATCAGCGTCGAGCATGCGTTCCGCGAGCTGCACGGGCTGGAGCGCGCCTGCAACATCCAGGTGGCGGCGCAGGCGGGCGGCAATGACCAGTTGCTGCACGCATCGCCGGCTGCGATTGCCAAGGTGCATGAGCAGTCCAAGCGGTTTTCCGATGGCAAGGGTGAAGGCATCCAGCGCCACTGGGATGCACTGATTCGCCAGTTGGACCGGGAGGGGCGGGATTACCAAGACTGATTGCAAGGTAGCTGTTGCCAATCGCGGGGCAAGCCCGCTCCTACAGAGTGCATGAATGCTGCCTTTGTGGAAGTGGGCATGCCCCGCGATTGGCCGCAAAGCGGCCCCGAAGGGCTTGATTGACTGCCATTACGGCAAGCCCACCCCCATCGCCTGGTTTTCGAAGGACCCACCCCATGCCCTCACTGCACCGCCTGTTCGCCATCGGCGCCCTCGCCTTGGCGCTCAATGCCTGCTCGCCGGCAGACAACAACGCCGCCAGCAAAACCCTGAATATCGCCTTCTGGGGCGACAACACCACGCTGGTCAGCGTCGACCCGTTCCAGGTCTACTGGCTCGAACACCGCGTCTTGCTGCGCAACGTCGCCGAATCGCTCACCGACCAGGACCCGCAGACCGGCCGCATCATCCCGTGGCTGGCGAAAAGCTGGGAGGTGGGCAGCGATGCGCTGAGCTACACCTTCCACTTGCGCCAGGACGTCACCTTCAGCAACGGCGAACGCTTCGATGCCCACGCCGTCAAGGCCGCCTTCGACAGCAACAAGGCGTTTGCCACGCAGTTGCCGGCAACCTTCGGCGCCACTTACCTGGCCGGCTACGACCACGCCGAGGTGGTCGATGATTTCACCGTGCGCCTGGTGCTGGCGCGGCCTAACGCCGGCTTCCTGCAAGCCACCTCCACCACCAACCTGGCGATCCTCGCGCCAGCCTCCTACAAGCTAAGCGCCCAGGAGCGCTCACAGGGCAAGATCATCGGCACCGGCCCGTTCGTGCTGGAACACTACACCCCCGAAGTCGGCGCACGGCTGGTCAAACGCGCCGACTACGCCTGGGCCTCGGCCAACGTCAGCAACAAGGGCGCGGCGCACCTGGACGCGGTAGAAATCAGCTACATCCCCGAAGAAAGCGTGCGCAATGGCCTGTTTTTGCAAGGTAAGGCCGATATCCTGTGGCCGCGCAACCCGTTCTCCGAGGTTGACCTCAAATTGTTCCAGAGCAAAGGCGCGACCATCCAGAGCCGGTCGCTGCCGGGGCCTGCGCTCAACCTGTACCCCAACACCCGCAACAACCGCCTGCTCGGCGACCGCCAGGTGCGCCTGGCGCTGCAAAAGGCCATCGACCGCACCAGCTACGCGCACACCGTGTACAACGCCGAGTTCCCGGTGGTCAGCGGCGTGTACGACGTGACCACGCCGTATTTCAAGGCGCAGGCCGACAAGCTTGCCTACGACCCCAAAGGCGCCGAACAGCTGCTCGAAGCTGCTGGTTGGCACAAGGGCGCCGACGGCTACCGGCACAAGGACGGCCAGCGCCTGACCTTGCGCTACAACCTCACCCCGGCCGAAAGCGCAGGCGATGTGCTGGTGCAGGACCAACTGCGCAAAGTCGGCATCGACCTGAAGCTGAACGTACTGACCCGCGCCGAATGGGTAGCCGGCAACGCCTCGGGCAACTACGACCTGACCTCCACCTACATGACCCGCGCCGACCCGATCATCCTGCAGACCATCCTCGACCCGCGCGCCGCCAACAGTGCCACCCTGGCCACCAACAGCTACGAGCCGCAGACCTTGCCCAAGGTCCAGGCGCTGTTCGACAGCGGCATCACTGCCACTGCCGACCCGCAGCGCGCTGCCGCCTACGGCCAGTTGCAGGACCTGCTGGTCGATGAAGCAGCGGCATTCCCGCTGTACGAACGGGTGTGGCAGGCGGCGACCGCGCCACGGGTCAAGGACTTCCGCTGGACCGCCGAGGGCTTTGCCTTCCTCAGTGACATTCAGGTCGGGCAGCCATGAAACGCTACCTGATTGGCCGGGTCGGCCAGGCGCTGCTGGTGTTGTGGGGCGCTTATACCATCACCTATTTCATCCTCTACCTGCTGCCCGGCGACACCCTGGCGATCATGCTCAGCGCCTCAGGCATGGAAGCCGACGGCCTGTCGCCTGAAGACCTGGCCAAGGCCCGTGCCTATTACGGCCTGGACCGTGGCCTGTTCGAGCAGTATTTCGACCTGCTGTGGCGCGCCGTGCACGGCGACCTTGGCCAGTCGCTGTCGCTGGGCCGGCCAGTCACCGCGCTGCTGGCCGAGCGCCTGCCGCAAACCCTGGCGCTGGCGGGGCTTGCCATCGTGCTTTCGCTTTTGGGCGGGGTGGGCCTTGCCTACCTCACCGCCTACCTGCAATGGCGTCCGTTGAAAACCGCCCTCACCCGCTTGCCATCACTGGGCTTTTCGGTGCCGGTGTTCTGGATGGGGCTGCTGCTGATTCAGGTGTTCGCGTTTGGCCTTGGCTGGTTTCCGGCCACCGGCAGCCAAGGCTTTGCCAGCCTGGTATTGCCAGCCGTGACCCTGGCGATCCCCAGCGCTGCGGTGTATGCCCAGGTGCTGCAACGCGGTTTCCAGGGCGTGTGGCAGGAGCCTTACATCGCCACCGCCTTCGCCAAGGGGCTTAGCCGCGCACAGGTGCAGGCCCGCCACGGCCTGCGCAACGCTGCGCTGCCGCTGCTGACGCTGATCGGCCTGCAGGTCGGCAATACCGTATCCGGCGCGGTGCTGGTCGAGACCATCTTCTCGCGCAATGGCGTGGGCCGCCTGGCCCAGGAAGCGGTGCTGCGCCAGGACATCCCGGTGGTGCTGGCGGTGGTTGCCGTATCAGCCGCCGCCTTTGTGCTGGTGAACCTGATCGTCGATTTGCTTTACCCGTGGCTTGATCCACGCATCGCCCATACCGCCAAGGTGAGCTGAGATGACCACTGATATCCGCCTATACACAGCCGGCGACGCCGCACCTGTGCCCGCCTGGAAACGCCGCACCCGCTGGCAGCGCCTGCAACAGGCAGTGGCCCCACTACTGCGCCGCCCAGGCTTCAGCCTGGCGCTGCTGGTGGTGCTGTTCGCCCTGCTGGCGGCGCTGGCTCCCCACTGGCTGAGCAGCTTCGACCCCTACGCCACCTCGCCCGCCGACAAGCTCAGCGCCCCAAGCACTGTGCACTGGTTCGGCACCGACGAACTGGGCCGTGACCTGTACACCCGCGTGGTCTACGGCGCACGCCTGTCAGTACAGGCCGCGCTGCTGGCGGTGGCCATCGCCCTGCTGGGCGGTCTTGGCATTGGCGTGCTGGCAGGGTTTGCCGGCGGGCGCCTGGATGCAGCGCTGATGCGCCTGGTCGACGTACTGCTGGCTTTGCCCGGCCTGCTGCTGGCGCTGGCCATCGTTACCGCCATCGGCTTTGGCACGGTGCCGGTGGCGATTGCCGTGGGCGTCGGCATCATCCCAGGCTTCGCCCGCACCACCCGTGCCGAGGTGTTGCGCATCAAGACCCTGCCGTATGTAGAGGCAGCGCGCCTGGGCGGTGCAAGCTGGCTACGCACGCTGCTGCGCCATGTTCTACCTAACGCCTGGGGGCCGGTGGCGGTGCTGGCCACGCTGGACTTCGGGGCGGCCATTCTGGCTACCGCAGGCTTGAGTTTTCTCGGTTTTGGCGCCGCACCACCGGCGGCGGAATGGGGCACGCTGATCGCCAACGGCCGGCACTTTCTGATCACCGCCCCCTGGGTATCGCTGCTGCCGGGCTTGTTCGTGGTCGCAGTGGTGTTCAGCCTCAACCACCTGGCGCGCAGCGCCGAGGAGCATGCCCGATGAGCCAGCCCCCTTTGATCGAGGTCCGCGACCTCAGTGTCAGCTACCGTTTTGCCGGGCAGCAGACCCAGGCCATTCGCGGCCTTTCCTTCAGCCTGCAGCAGGGCGAAACCCTGGCGATTGTCGGCGAGTCCGGTTCGGGCAAATCGACCTTGGCCAATGCCCTGCTTGGGCTGCTGCCGGGCAACGCGCATATCGACCAAGGCGAGCTGCGGGTCGCCGGTGTCGATGTGGCCAAGGCCGGCGAGCGTGCCCGGCGTGCGCTGCGCGGGCGCACCGTGGCGCTGGTGCCGCAGGACCCGATGGTCAGCCTCAACCCGACCTTGCGTGTCGGCCAGCAGATCGCCGAAGCGCTGCAACTCGCCCATGGCCGGCGCTACCCGGCGCTGGACAGCGAGGTGCTGGAGCTGCTCGCCCAGGTGGGCCTGGACGAGCCAGCACTGCGTGCCCGCCAATACCCCCACGAGCTGTCCGGCGGCATGCGCCAGCGGGTGTTGATCGCCATCGCCCTGGCCGGCGACCCGCGCCTGATCATCGCCGACGAGCCCACCAGCGCATTGGATGTGACAGTGCAGCGGCGCATCCTCGACCACTTGCAGCGGCTGGTGGCCGAGCGTGGCATTTCGTTGCTGATCATCACTCACGACCTGGGCATGGCCTGCGACCGCGCCGACCGCCTGCTGGTGATGAAACATGGCGAGTTGGTCGAGCATGCTTCGCCACGCCAGGTGCTGTGGGGCTCACAGCAGCCGTACACGCGTGACCTGCTCAACGCGGCGCCTGCCTTCGTGCCTCGGCGCCGGCCCGGCCCTCCAGCCGGCCAGGCGCCGTTGCTGCGCCTGAGCAACGTCGGCAAGCGCTTTGCGCTGCCTGGCCAGGCAGCGCCGTTTACCGCACTGCACGATTTGAGCCTTGACGTGTACGCCGGGCAAACGCTGGCCATTGTCGGTGAGTCGGGCTCGGGCAAAAGCACGGCGCTGCGCATTGCACTGGGGCTGGAAGCGCCCAGCGAGGGCCGGGTTGAGTTTGCCGGCGAAGATGTTACCGGTTACAGCTGGCGGGCCTTCAGGCCGCTGCGCCGGCGTATCCAGCTGGTGCAGCAGAACCCGTTCGCGGCCCTCGACCCGCGCTTTACCGTGTTTGACAGCATTGTCGAGCCGCTGGTGTCGTTTGGGCTGCTCAAGGGCGAGGCGCTGGAACAGAAGGCCCGCGAGCTGATCAGCCGGGTGCAGTTGCCGGTGCAGTTTCTCGACCGCCTGCCCAAGGAATTATCCGGTGGCCAGCGCCAGCGCGTGGCGATTGCCCGCGCGCTGGCGCTGGAGCCTGAGGTATTGCTGCTCGACGAGCCGGTGAGTGCGCTGGATGTATCGGTGCAGGCGCAGATTCTGGCGCTGCTCGAAGCGCTGCAGCGCAACCTGGGTATTGCCTATGTGCTGGTGTCACATGATTTGGCGGTAGTGGCGAGCATGGCGGACCAGGTGCTGGTGCTGCGGCGCGGCGAAGTGGTGGAGCAAGGGGCGGCGCTGCAGGTGTTTTCGCAGCCGCAGAGTAGCTACACCCGCGAGCTGATTGCGGCGATACCGGGGTATTCGCGCAGTGTGTTGCCGGTGGCGGTTTAGGTCGCCTGGGCTGGCAACCCTCAGACTCAGAGGGCCTCATGCGTGGGAGATTGCGTGGTTTCAGGCAAGCAACTATTTGATGGTGTAGGAGCGGCCTTGTGTCGCGAAAGGGGTGCGAAGCGCCCCCAGCATACGTGCATCAAGCTGAAATCGCCGGGGGCGCGTTTGGGGCCGTTGGCGGCCCAAGGCCGCTCCTACAGAGCGAACGCACACAATTAAACATATTATAAAAATATCTTTATCAGCTATTCGCATAATTAGCTTAGAACCACAAAGCCTTTCACAACCCCCTCCCCTACACGCTAACGTCCCTTCCACCAGTCCGACCCCACGCCCGGCGGAGGCCTTAACTATCCGAATGCAAAGGTACTCCCATGAGCAAACGACAGATCAAACTCGGCGCAATGATTCACGGCGTTGGCCACGGCTGGGGCGAGTGGCGTCACCCTGATGCGCTGGCCGATGCCAGCGTCAATTTCGGCTTCTACAAGCAGCAGGCGCAACTGGCCGAAGCCGGTAAATTCGACTTCGCCTTCATCGCCGACAGCCTGCACATCCACGCCCGCTCAAGCCCCCACTACCTCAACCGCTTTGAACCATTGACCATCCTTTCGGCGCTGGCGGCCGTCACCGAGCACATCGGCCTGGTGGCCACCGTCACCGTCAGCTACACCGAGCCGTTCCAGGTGGCGCGCCAGTTTGCCTCGCTGGACCTGCTCAGCGGCGGGCGCGCTGGCTGGAACGTGGTCACCTCGTGGCTGTCGGGCACTGCCGACAACTTCGGCAAGGCCGAGCACCCGCCGCATGCAGTGCGCTATCGCATTGCCCGCGAACACGTCGAGGTGGTCAAGGGGCTGTGGGACTCGTGGGAAGACGATGCCTTTACCCGCAACAAGCAAACCGGCGAATACTTCGCCCCGGACAAGCTGCATACCCTTGGCCACCAGGGGGAGTTCTTCAAGGTCAAAGGGCCGCTTAACATCCAGCGCTCGCCCCAGGGCCAGCCACTGATCTTTCAGGCCGGGGTGTCCGACGACGGGCGCAATTTTGCCGCGCAAAACGCCGATGCCATTTTTGTCAGCCCCGAGTCGTTCAGTGACGCACGCAGCTACTACCAGGACCTCAAGCAACGCGCCGCCCGCCATGGCCGCGACCCCGAGCAGTTGTTCATCCTGCCAGGCATTCGGCCCATCGTCGGGCGCGATGAAGCAGAGGTTGAGCGCCGCTACCAGCAAGCCGTCGAGCTGGTGAGCATCGAAGACGCCATCGTCGCCCTCGGCCGGCCCTTCAATGACTACGACTTCAGCCAGCACGACCTGGACGCACCCTTCCCCGATCTTGGCAGCCTGGGCGACAACAGCCACAAGGGTACCGCCGACCAGCTCAAGCGGCTGGCCCGCGAGGAACAACTAACCCTGCGCGAGCTGGCGCTGCGTTTCTCGCGGCCACGGCGCGACTTCACCGGCACCCCTGAGCAGGTTGCCAATGCTGTGCAGGACTGGTTCGAAAACGGCGCCGCCGACGGTTTCATCATCAACCAGTTGCTGCCTGACGGCTTGCAGTACTTCACCGAACTGGTGGTGCCGCTGCTGCAGGCGCGGGGGCTGGTGCGCCGCGAATACACAGGCTCGACACTGCGGGACAACTTCGGCCTGGCCGTGCCCACCAACCGCAATGCCCTGCGCCGCAGCCAGGGCGCGGTGGCTTGAGACCACAGGCTTCGCCGCCCACCACAGAAAAGGAGTTTTGTTGCATGCCCCTCGAATTCATCGGCCTTATCGGCCCCCAGGAAGCCAGCGAATCCCAGGCCCCACGCGGCCCGCAGGTAGACCTGCCGTTCATCAAGGCATTCGCCCAGGCGCAAGAGTACGGCGGCTTCGACAAAGCGCTGCTGGCGGTCAACACCAGCGCGCCGGACTCGTTGATCCTGGCCACCTATGTGGCCGCGCTGACCGAGCGCATCGGCCTGTTGGTAGCGCACCGCCCAGGCTTTCAGGCACCGACCTTCGCTGCCCGCCAGTTTGCCACCCTCGACCAGCTCAGTGGCGGCCGTGCTTCGATCAATGTGATCACCGGCGGCGACAGTGGCGACCTGCAACGTGACGGCGACTTCCTGGACAAGGACGCCCGCTATGCGCGCACCGACGAATACCTGCAAGTGCTGCGCAACACCTGGACCCAGACTGAACCCTTCGACCACCATGGCGCGCACTACCAGGTTGAAGACAACCTGACGCTGGTGAAGCCGGTGGGCCATTTGCCGATCTATTTTTCTGGCGCATCGCCGGCGGCGGTGGAAGTCGCGGCCAAGCATGCCGACGTGTACATGATGTGGGGTGAGCCGCTTGAGCAGGTGCGTGAGCGCATTGCCCAGGTACGCAAGGCGGCAGCCCGCTACGGGCGAGAAAAGCACATCCGTTTCAGCCTGTCTCTGCGGCCGATTCTGGGCGCGACCGAGGAGCAGGCCTGGGACCGCGCCGAGCGCATTCTGGAGGATGCCAAGCAGCGCATCGGCATCCGTCAGGGCACCGCCGGGAGAAGAACTTCGGCAAGAGCAACATTGGCTCGCAAAGGCTGGTGGAACTGGCCGGGCAGCGCAAGGTGCATGACACCCGGTTGTGGACCGAAATTGCAGCGCTGGGCGGTGGTGCCGGCAACTCCACCTCGCTGGTGGGGACCGCAGAGCAGGTGGCGCAGGCTGCACTGGCGTATTACGAGCTGGGGGTGAGTACGTTCTTGTTCCGCGGGTTCGATCAGTTGCGCGATGCGGTGGAGTATGGGCAGGAGTTGATACCGCGGATTCGCCAGTTGGTGGCGCAGCGGGACGGAGTTGGGGGGCAGAAAAGGGCCTGAAGCCACAGGTGCCAGCCGCAAGGGCTTGCGCCTGTCAGATCGAGCGCCGCCGCGCGGCGCATCGCAGGCTGTCGCCAGCTCCCACAGTTATCGGGCCAGGCATCAATGTCGCATTTGACGCAGCCCCCTGTGGGAGCTGGCGACAGCCTGCGATGCGCCGCGCAGGCGGCGCTCGATCTGACAGCCGCCGAAATCTCTCGACGGACACCTCTACGCCTCAAAGATCACCCCTCATAAAAATAGATTTAGCGCATCTAAACAAGCAATAAAGATCAGCAAATTACATAATTACCTTAGATCAAAAAATCCTTTCACAACCCTCATAAAGATCATTAAGTTCTGTAAACCGACCCCGACCTGGCGGAGGCAAATGGATGTGCGCCTCCCGCCATCGTTCCCCGCACGGGAACGTCTGCCCTGTGGCGCACCTTCGCTTAAGACACCGAACGGAGAGCGCAACATGGGATTGTCCCGTAGAGACCTGATCGCCCGCATGGCTGCCATCGGCGGCTACTCGGCAGCACTCGGCGCGCTGGGGCAGAACGCCCTGGCGGCCACTTTCGAACCCCTGCAACTGGCCGCCAACGGCGGCAACGGCAAACGCGTAGTGATTGTCGGTGCCGGTATTTCCGGGCTGGTCTCAGCCTACGAACTGCGCAAGGCCGGCTTTTCGGTCACCGTTCTTGAAGCCCGTGACCGCGTCGGTGGACGGGTCTGGACCCTGCGCAAGGGCGACCGTATCGAACTCAACGACGGCACCTCGCAAACCGTAGAGTTTGACCAAGGGCAGTTCTTCAATGCCGGCGCCGCCCGCCTGCCCAGCCACCACCTGACCATCCTCGGCTACTGCCGCGAACTGGGCGTCGAGCTGCAGGTGCTGGTCAACAGCAGCCGCAACGCCCTCGCCCAGCCCGACCTGGCACGCCCGCCACTGCTGCTGCGCCAGGCAGTCAACGACACCCGTGGCCACTTTAGCGAACTGCTGGCACGCAGCGTCAAGCGCAACAGCCTGGATGCCGAACTGGACGGCGGCCAGCGCAAGGCGCTACTGGACTTCCTCAAGGTCTACGGCGACCTCGACACCGAGCAGCAATACCGCGGCTCGGTGCGCGCCGGCTACACCCGTTTCGCCGGCGCCGGCGACCAGACCCCGGTGCAACGCCAGCCGGTGCCGCTTGAGCAATTGCTCGATAGCAACCTGCTGCTGCCGCTGGTGTTCGACGAAATCCCCGAGTTTTCCTCGACCATGTTCCAGCCCGTGGGCGGCATGGACCAGATCCCCAAGGCCTTCTACCGCCACGTCAAGGACAGCGTGCGCCTGGGCGCCGAGGTGCTGGGCATCGAGACCGGCGACAACGCAAGCAAGGTGGTGTGGCGAGATCGCAAGACCGGCCAGCAGCATGTCGAGCATGCCGACTACGCCATCGTCACCCTGCCCTTGCCACTGCTGGCCCGGCTGCCGAACAACTTCAGCGCAGCGTTCAAGCAGGCCATCGGCAGCGCCGAAGGCGACAAGGCCAACAAGGTGGCCTGGCAGTCGCCGCGCTTCTGGGAGACCGACTACCAGATCTACGGCGGCCTCAGCTACATCAACCACGAGGCGCGCACGCTGTGGTACCCCAGCGACCGCCTGAACAGCGCCGAAGGGGTGCTGGTTGCCACCTACAACACCGGCGCCGTGGCCCAGCAGTTCGCCGAAAAGTCACTGCCGGCGCAGATCGCCTCGTCACGCCAGGCGGTGGAATCACTGCACCCAGGCCACAGCCACAAGCTGGGCCGGCCACTGGTGGTGAACTGGTCGAAAGTGCCCTTCAGCGAAGCGCCGTGGATCGTCCACGACGAGGTCGCCCAACCCGGTTACGACCTGCTCAACCAGCCCCAGGGCCGGACCTGGCTGGCCAGTGATGCACTCGCCCATGGCGGGGTCGGCATCTGGCAGAACAGCGCCGCTGAATCCGCGCGCCGGGTTGTCGGCCTGATCGCCCAACACGCTACCCAGGCCATCCGCGCCGCCTGACCCTCAAGGAAACCACCCCATGCCTCGTCTTCTTCTGCTCGCCGGAGTTCTCATGTCGCTGACCCTCAATGCCCAGGCCGACAGCATCAAACGTGTTGCCCCTCCTGGCTCGAACTTCCCGATTTCGCAACTGGTGACAGTGCCGGCCGGTGCGCAACTGACGTTTGTCAGCGGCACCCTGCCCGATGTCGCGGACAGCACCGCCCCTAAGGGCAGCATCGCCGCCTTGGGCAATACCGAAACCCAGACCCGTTCGGTGCTGAAAAAGCTGCGCACAGCCCTGCAAAGCCAAGGCCTGGACCTGGGCGACATTGTGCAACTGCGGGTGTTTCTGGTCGGCGACCCAGCCAACGGCGGCGCCCTGGATTTTGCCGGGCTGCAAACGGCCTACACCGAGTTTTTCGCCACCGCCGAACAGCCGCGCACGCCGACCCGCACCGCCCTTCAGGTGGTCGCGCTGCCGCTGCCGGGGGCACTTGTGGAAATCGACGCTATCGCGGCCAAGGCGCCCTGAGCGCGCCAACCCGCCAGACAAGGAACTGCGTGCATGAAGTCAGCTTTTACCACTGCCTCGTTACTCCCCGTAGCCTTCGCTGCCGGGCTGCATACCACCCCGGCCAGCGCCGACGAACCTGCCGCCCAGGCCTTGGGCACGGTCATCGTCACCGGCAACCGCGGTAGCGAAAAACGGACCGTGACCTCAAGCCCGGTGCCGATCGATGTGATCAGCGCCAGGCAGTTGCAGGAAACCGGCAAGCCCGGCCTGATGGAAGCCCTGAGCGCCACCGTACCCTCGCTGACCCTGCCGGAGAAAACCGGCTGGGACGCCAGCGGCATGGCCCGCGCACCTAACCTGCGTGGGCTCAACGCAGCCCAGGTGCTGGTACTGGTGAACGGCAAACGCCGCCACACCAGCGCCACCCTGAACATCAGCGGCATCAATGCCGGCGCTGCGCCCAGTGACTTGGACCTGATCCCGATCAGCGCCATCGACCACGTCGAGGTGCTGCGCGACGGCGCGGCCGCGCAATATGGCTCGGACGCCATTGCCGGGGTGATCAACGTAATCCTCAAGGCCGACACCAGCGGCACCGCCGTATCCACGGTCGGCCAAGGCTACGACGGCAAGAAACAGACCGTGCAGCAAAGCCTGAACAAAGGCTTCGAGATTGGCCACGACGGCATTGTGCAACTGGCACTCGATGCCCGCAGCCAGAACGACGATAACAAGGCCAGCGCCAACGGCTACAGCCAGGCCGAAGCGCTGGACCACGCCGGCAAGGTCACCTACGGCGGCTACGGCACGCCGAAGATCAACCTGCTGACCTTGGGTTACAACGCCGAGCTGCCGCTTGAAAATGACCTGACGCTGTACTCGTTCAGCACCTGGTCATACCGCAAGGCCGAACAGGGCCAGAACTACCGCCTGCCGACCATCGTCAACACCATCCCCACCGGCCCTAACGGCCGCCCGGCTGGCTACACGCCGACCTGGTACATCGAGGAGTACGACTACCAGGCCGCTTTCGGCGCCAAGGGCCTGGTGGGCGAATGGGACTGGGACCTGTCCAGTACCTACGGGCGCAACCAGGCCGAACAAGGCACCTGGAACAACCAGAACCCATCGTTGGGCGAAGCCACGCCCAACCACTTCGAGTCTGGCACCTGGGTCAGCTCGCAGTTGACCAGTAACCTCGATCTGCGGCGCAGCTTCGAGGTGGGACTGGCCAAGCCACTGGACTTTTCCTGGGGCCTGGAGCAGCGCCGCGATACCTATCAGGTGCAAGCCGGCGACTGGGCCAGTTGGGCCGATGGTGGCTACTGCGCCGGGCCAGGCAACTGCGCATCGTCCGGCGCGCAGGTGACCAACGGCATCTCCCCGGCCGAGGCCACCAGCGCCAGCCGCAACAGCTACGCAGGCTACGTCGACGTCGGCTTCAACCCGCTGCCGCAGTGGTATTGGGGCGCGGCGCTGCGCTACGAGCACTACGACCGAGGCATTGGCGCCACCCGCAGTGGCAAGCTGACCACGCGCTATGAATTCACCCCGCAACTGGCGGTGCGCGCCACGGTAAGCAACGGGTTCCGTGCGCCTTCGCTGGCCAACAGCCTGTTCAGCGCGCGCTCGACCACTTATGGGGTGGTCAATGGCGTGTATCAGTCGATCAACTACGGCGTGCTGCCGGTGGACTCGGCGGCTGCCCAAGCGCTGGGCGCCGAGTCGCTCAAGCCTGAGAAGTCGACCAATTACAGCCTGGGGCTGACCTGGCAGGCCTCGGAGCGCCTGGCGTTTACCGCCGATGCGTACCTGATCAATGTGCGCGACCGCATTACCCTAACCGGCACACTGCTGGGGCCGGAGGTCACCGCAGCGTTGCTGGCCAACGGCATCGACTCGACGTCGGGCGGGCAGTACTTCACCAATGGCGCCGACACGCGGACCAAGGGCCTGGACCTGGTGAGCAGTTACGACCAAGACCTGGGCGGCGCCGGCTCCGTGAAATGGACGGCGGCCTTCAACTGGAACAAGACCGAGATCCTCGACTACAAGGAGAGCGTGAACATTCTGGGCACGCCGTATCAGTTGATGGACCGCCAGGCGCGTAACCTGCTGACCGAAGTGCAGCCGCACACCAAGCTGATACTGGGTGGCAACTGGCGGCTGGACCGTTACCGGGTCAACCTGGGCTTGACCCGCTATGGGTCATGGCGCGAGGTCAACGCGGCCAATGACCGGAGCCTGGACCGGGAGTACAAGGCGCGCTGGATCACCGACCTGGATGTGGGCTACCAGTTGACCAAGGACCTGGAGTTGGCGGTCGGGGCGCGCAATCTGTTCGATGTCTACCCCGAGCGGCAGGCACCCACCAGCAAGACCATGGTCAAGGGGTACGGGGTGTATTCACCGTATGGCTTTACCGGTGGGTATTACTTCGGGCGGCTGACCTACAACTTCTGAGGCTGGGTGCATCAGCGCTTCATGCAGCGCTGATAGCGCTCGTCGACCCGCCCGGCAAACCAGGCCGTGGTCAGCTTACGGGTAATCTTCGGGCTTTTAAGTTCGATGCCCGGCAGCACCGCCCGGGGCAGGGCCTTGCCGGCCTTGGCCTCGGCCAGGCGGAACACGCCCTGGTAAAGGTCGGTTTGCTCAAGGTCGAGGCTGCTCTCCTGCTCCAGTTGCGCGCGAATCTGCGGGTTGCGCAGGCCCAGTTTCGGCCCCAGCATGCGCGCGGCCGTTTCGGTCTTGCCGGGCATTACCGCGCCTGGCGCGATCAGGTCGCCATCCAGCGCCAACGACGCTCCCGTGGCACGGCTCAGGGCAGCCTGAAACGCGGCGTTGCGGCTGGCGTACCAGCCAGCATTGAAGTCGGCGAAGCGGTACAGCGGGCGCTCATAGTGCGTGGGGTAGCCGAGCAGGTGATAGATGCCGTAGTACATGCCGCCACGGCGGCTGAACACTTCGTCGCGCACCGTGCCCTGATGGTCATAGGGGTAGCCCCTGGCGTGCTGCTCGGAAAACTCGATGCTGACCTGCATCGGCCCGCCAGTGTGGACCGGGTTGAGCCCGCCCAGCAGGGAGCGGCCCAGCGGTACCCGGCCAATCACTTCGTCATAAAGCTCGCTGAGCTGCTTTTCGCTGCGCACTGCCTGCAAGCGCTGCTGGTAGGTCTTGCCATTGCTCGACGGCGTTTGCAGGGCACCGTCGACCAGCAGCTTGGGGATGTGCACGCGTGCGGCACGGCGGTCGATTTCTTCGCGGGCGATACGGCCCAGGTTGGGCACTTGCGGGTCGGCGTTGAACGTCGACTCCTGCTCGGTCACCGCAAGCACCGCGCACAGGTTGCTTTTGTTCGGCGCAATATCCTGGGCCTGGAACGCCACCTGGATATCTTCAGCCCAACCCTCACGGTCCTTGACCTGTGCCGGCAACAGGCGCAGCAACTGCGCGCGGACCTTGGCGGGGTCAGTATCGGCTGCTTGCTCGCCCTGCCCCGCACAGCCCTGCAGCAACCCAAGGATCGCCGCCGCCATTGCCGCATACCGCACCTTCATCATGCTCATCCTCTGCCTTGATCAGACAGAGCCTAGCGGCAGTGGGCGCAGGCTTCAATCAGTTGCAGGTCGGCTTGGTCAACCCCGTGCCAATGGTCACGGCGCTGGCCTTCACTTTGGCGAACGCCTGCAATGCTTGGGCATCGAAGCTGCGTTCGCAGTTGAACTTGGTCTCAGACACGAAGTCTTCGCCCTTCGCTTGGGTCATCGCCTGTGCCCAGCGATCAGAGGCCTGGATAGCGGCGTCATCGACTAGCACAACCTCCAGCAGTACCTCCTGGAAACCCACTGCCCGCGGGCCTTCCCAATGCGCGTAAACGGATGGGTCGGCGGCATTGCCGCACATTTGCAGGCAGTAGGCAGAGAATTCAAGCCCGCCACCGGTGGACTCGTCGAGTGCACCAAAAGTCAGGGGCTGGCCGGCCTTCGGCCCGAAATCCCCGACAAAGCTTTGCAGGTCGGCCTTGCAGGTGGGCGACAGCTCCAGGCGCAATGCCGTGACTGTGCCGCCCGCTGCGGTAGCGGTGATAGTGCAGCCTTGGACCTTGTAGGAGTGGTCATCGCCGAGGCTGGTACGCGCAATACCGGCTACCGACTCGAAGTAACGCAGGTTGGCGCCGAGCATTTCACCGTTGAACACATCGGCAAGCTTTGCAGGTGCGGCAAAGGCCTGTGGAACAGCGGCGCAGAAGGACATGGCGGCGATCAGCATGAGACAGGTTTTCATTGCAACTTCCTGTAGGCAGTAAGAAATCCGCCTGCACTTTAGAGCACCACGTAGCATAACGCCATCAATGAACGATCAGGGCTGCTCGCCTACCAGGTAGGTTTTGCTGATGTGGCGGAACAGCGGGTGGCTGGCGCTGCCCATCAGCTCGAACACCACCATTTCTCGGGTCACGATCTGCGCACCCGCCGCCCCCATACGCGCCAGCGCAGCGGCTTTGCTGGCCGGGGTACGGCTGTCGCAAGCGTCCTCGACGACGAACACCTGCTTGCCCTGCTCCAACAGGCCAAACACGGTTTGCAGCACGCAGACGTGGGTTTCCATGCCGCATACGATCACTTGGTCGCGCGCCAGCAAGCTATCCGGCAGGCAGTCGCCAGCCACGCAGGAGAAATGCACTTTTTCGACGATTTGCGCAGCCGGCGCTACCGCCTTGAGCGCTTCGAGGGTGTGGCCCAGGCCTTTGGGGTACTGCTCGGAAATGACGATGGGTAGCTGCAGTTCGGTGCTCGCTGCCAGCAGCCAGCGGGCGCGCGCGGCGGTGCCAGCAGGGTCGCTCATGGCGCCGATGAGTTTGTCCTGGATGTCGACCACCAGCAGCGTGGCGTTGGATGGGTCAATCAGCATGGTCCGGCCCTTGCCTGGGTAAAGCCTGCAGCCTTACCCAGACACACAGCGGCGTCAATCAGGCAGACAGCCGAAGGGGCTCCAGGGTGGCGCTGAGCATGGCGAGCACACGGTCTTCATGTTCGTGGATGAAAAAATGCCCACCGGGGAACATGTCGAGGCTGAACGGCCCCTGGGTTTCGTTGCCCCAGGCTTGCAACTGCTCAGCGTTGGCCCGGTCGCTCTGGCCCCCGAGCACATGCAAGGGGCAACGCAGCGGCGCGCGCTGGCGGTAGGCGTAGCGCCCGCACAGCAGAAAATCGGCGCGCACCACCGGCAGTGTCAGGCTCATCAATTCTTCGTTGGCCAGCACCTCTTCCGGGGTTCCGCCCAACTTGCGCAGCTCTGCCAGCAGCTCGGCGTCGCTTTTTGGCTCACGCCAATTTGCGCCGTCGTAGTCTTCGCGCCGAGTTGGCGCCGCCGTGCCACAGGCAAACAACGCCACCGGTGGCGGGCAGCCCAAGGCTTGCAGTTCGTGGGCCAGCTCGAACGCCACCAAAGCGCCCAGGCTGTGCCCGAGCAAGGCATACGAGGCCCCAGCAGCAAGCCGCTGCTCGCCGGCCAGTTGCCGGGCCAGCGCCTGCATGTCGGTGAACGGCGTTTCGCCTAGCCGTGCGCCACGCCCAGGCAATTCGACCGGGCGCACCTGCAGCCAGGCTGGCAGCTTGCGCCGCCAGCGGCTGTAGACCATCGCACTGGCCCCGGAGTACGGCAGGCACAGCAGGTTCAGTGTGGTCACTGTCACTGGGCCGCAGCTGCAGCCATCTGCTGGCGCAGGCTCAGCGGGCGCATGTCGGTCCAGACTTCGTCGATGTAGGCTAGGCACTCCTGTTTCAGGCCACTTTTACCGACTGCACGCCAGCCGTCCGGGATGGCCTTGTAGTCGGGCCAGATGGAATATTGCTCTTCGTGGTTGACCACTACCTGGAACACGATGTCGTCGCGGTCGAATACGGAAGTCATTGCCTGTCTCCTTGAATGATGAGGGCCGGATGCGCCGGGCGCAGGGCGGCTATCAAGAAAACGAAGCGGCCTGCGGAAAAATTACTCCGTCGTGCAGGCCAGCTCCCGAGCGCGGGCGATGGCCGCCTGGATAGCCGCACGGGCTTGGGGGCTGTTCTTCCAGCAGCTGGAGCCAACCAGGCTGGCGGCGCCTTCGACGATATCGCGCGCGTCGGCCGCGGCCAGTTGCGCAAGGTTGTTGTAGCCCAGTTGTTCCAGGCGCAGCAGCACGGTTGGGCCAACGCCTTTGACGGCCAGCAGTTGGCTGCGTGCTTCGGGGGAAAACGCCATGATCACCTCCTTGTGACCTGCGGATTTGCAAGTGCGGCGGATAATGGCATATACCAAGCGTTCCCCACCAACTCGTACCTGGAGACCCCCCATGCTCGGCGTGACCGACTACGGCGCTTTCGTGATTGCCTTTATCGTGCTGCTGGCAATCCCGGGGCCGGGCAATTTCGCCCTGATTACCGCCACTGGCAAAGGCGGCATCAAGGGCGGGCTGGCTGCGACCTGCGGGGTGATCCTGGGCGACCAGGTATTGATGTGGCTGGCCGTGGCAGGGGTTGCTGCGCTGCTGGCCGCCTACCCTGCGGCGTTTCACGTGGTGCAGTGGGCGGGGGCTGGGTACCTGGCCTGGCTGGGCCTGCGCATGGTGCTGAGCAAACCAGGCGCAGCGCCCCGTGAAGGCGGCATGAACAATGGCCGGTACCTGCGCCAGACCATGATGATCACCCTGCTCAACCCCAAGGCGATCATGTTCTACATGGCGTTCTTTCCGCTGTTCATCGACCCGGTGAAGCATCAGGGCATGGTCACCTTTGCGTTCATGGCGGTGACCGTGGCTACGGTGACGTTCCTGTATGGGCTGGTGGCGGTACTGCTGACGCACCACCTGGCCGAGCGCATGCGTGCAAGCCCCAAGGTCAGCAACTTGCTGGAGCGGCTGGCGGGGGCCTGCCTGGTGGGGTTTGGGATAAAACTGGCGGCGCTCAAGTAGGGCAGTACACGTTGACCTGACAGTTCTATCAGTAGCCTGTTATCAAGCTTGCACTCATGATCCAACTGTCCGCTTTATATAGCGCATCGAAAGGAGCATGGATCATGAGCGCAATGGCGAGAAGAACTCGGTACTTCTATCAAAGCGGCGCCCTTTTTACCCTGAAAGAGGGCGACCTGAATCGTACAATCTTCCGCTACTCAGGCGCTGCACTAGCCGAGCATGAGCGCTGCACTTACTTATTAGCAAGCGACAGTGATGGCTCTGCACTCATCGCACACGATGGCATGAGCGCTGTCCATCAGTCGTTTAGCCCGTACGGGCACTCTCCTTGTACAATCTCAGCCATAGCGTATAACGGGGAAGTAGAAGACAGATATTCCAAACTGTACTTCTTGGGCATAGGCAATCATCGCGCATACAGTAGCAAGTTGCAGCGCTTTCTCGGCAGTGATGAAAAGAGCCCAATTGGTGAAGGCGGAATAAATAGTTACGGCTACTGTGGCGCAGACCCCGTTAACTTCCGTGATCCATCAGGTGCGATGAAAATACCAAAACTCCCCCTCACCCCCATCAAAAAGCCTCGCCCACCGGCGCAAATTGAACGTATTGTCCGGGAGTTCAATGCGTGGGCTGCCAAGCCCGAAGGGAAGAAAGCGTTGGCATCGACAACGGGTGATCCGCGAGCGAAAAAACTAACATCTATGTACACAGAAACCTTTTCGGGACAACTAAAAAAATCGCATAAAACCTCAACTGGATCAAGGAACCGGCTAACAGGAGAATTAGATAGCTATATACAACAAGAACAGCAGTACAATGATAAACAGCTTCAAAAGCTGATGTCAGCGCAAACAACCGATGACCTCACCAGCACATCCAAAAAGGCGCTGTCTCGCGAAGAGCTCGCTGAACGATACTATGAAAAGAAGCGGTCATCTTCGGATCGCTTAACGCTTGCCGAGTATATCCGCGACATGATTCGAATATAGGAAATCTGATGGCTATCTCAGCCACCACCCAACAAGTCATGGGCATCGAGCAAGCGGAACGCGACCTGCGGGTTGCGCTCCAGCCCGCGGCGAATCGCAGCCGGGATCGACTGCCGGGTCTTGCGGCACAACCCCGGTAGCGCCTCAAGCTCGATGACGATGCCGCGCATGGTGCGTACCTCGTTGAAGCCTGGGGCGATGTGCACCCGCAGGCCGAGGTTCTGGTACATGCGCTGCTGCAGGTGCTGCAGGTCGTCGAAGTCCTTGAGGTTTTCCAAGCGAGCGATGAGCTTTTTTTCTTCTTCACGGGTCAGCAGCAGGATGCGCTGCAACTGCTCCGGGCTTTCGAGCAGCTGCTCGCGCCCGCAATCGCAGGCGCCCGGCGGGCATGGGTGGCGTTGGGCTGGCTGGGTGGTCATGGAGCAAGGATAGCCTGAAAGTTGCAACAAACTGTTGGTCCAGGGCCGCCTGGGCCGATCAGGTGATAAAGTGCGCGCCCTCTTCAGTGGCAATGATGGAAGGCTGTGCATGCACAAAATGATCGAGTTTCTGGCGGTGGTAGTGCTGTGCACCATCATCGGCGTGGTGTGCGAGCAACTGGCGGTGAACCAGTACTTCAAGTGGCTGTTGATGGCGCTGCCAGCGGTGGTTTGGGTACGACTGCGTAATCCGTTTGCGCGGTAGGGCTAGCCTTCATGGGGTTTATGTGAAGGCTGAGAAGGGGGCGGCGGTAGTCTCGTACCTACAGCAAATCCTTCAAAGCCCAGGTCATCAAGAGTGCTCCGAGCCCGGCGCCTCCATCGCCAACATCGCCTTGGGCTACAGCCTCAATATCAACCTCGTGCATAAATGGATACGCCTGCACACGCAGAAAACCACCGAGCAACCACGGGCATGACCCGTATGCCTATCTCAAAGATGTGCTGAGGCGCCTGCCGACGCAACGGGCCAGGGAGATTGCGCAGCTGCTGCCGCATCGTTGGCGTCCGGCTTAGTCGTGCAACACGGTTTGCCCGTACGCTTTCATAGAATCTCCCACAGAGAACGTGCTCAGACACGATATTGAGGTCTGGCCGAGATTCCTGTGGGAGATTACCCAGCCCTTCCGGGCTGCGCTGCCGCGCAGAGAACTGGGCACCGTGGGAGCGGGCTTGCCCCGCGATGCGATGTTGGCAGTGCTATCGCTATCGCGGGGCAAGCCCGCTCCCACGTTTCCATGTAAATCAGCTAGTTAGCGTTTGTTCTATGAGAGCTGGCGTTAGCCTGCGATGAGGGCCTCGCAGGCTTGCCTGGCCCGATAGCCCTACTACCCCTCTGCCGCTTCGCGCTTCAACCGCGCCCGGCGGGCCATGATGTTGAGCATCTCGATGGCCGTCGAGAACGCCATGGCGGCATACACATAACCCTTCGGCACATGGGCGCCGAAGCCTTCGGCGATCAGGGTCATGCCGATCATGATCAGGAAGCCCAGGGCCAGCATCACGACGGTCGGGTTGTCATTGATGAACTTGGCCAGCGGGTCGGCAGCCACCAGCATCACGATCACAGCAGTGATCACGGCAATGACCATGATCGGCAAGTGCTCGGTCATGCCCACGGCGGTAATGATGCTGTCGATCGAGAAGACAATGTCCAGCAGCAGAATCTGGAAGATCGCCGCACCAAAGCCAATGGTCACGGTACGGCCAACCTTGGACTCTTCCTTGGCACCATGCGGGTCGACGCTTTCGTGGATTTCCTTGGTTGCCTTCCACAGCAGGAACAGGCCACCGGCGATCAGGATCATGTCCTTCCACGAGAACGCATGCCCAAACACCTCGACCACAGGCTCCGTAAGCTGAACGATCCAGGCTACGGTGCTGAGCAAGGCCAGACGCATGATCAACGCCATGCTGATACCAATGCGCCGCGCCTTGGAGCGGTACGCTTCAGGCAGCTTGTTGGTGAGGATGGAAATAAAGATCAGGTTGTCGATGCCCAGCACCACTTCCATGGCCACCAAGGTGGCCAGTGCGACCCAGGCGGTCGGGCTCGCGGCAAGTTCCAGTAAGTATTCCATGGTTCAGTCGTGCTCCGGTCAGATGTCCTGGGAGTCTTTCTTGTCGTCTTCGGCCTTGGCCTTGCCGTCGCTACCGACCGCATCGCTCAGCGCCTGCTGGGCAGCTTCGTTGGTCTTGTCGATGGCCTGCTTGGCCGACTGGGCAGCCTGGTCGAGCACCTGCTGAGCAGACTTCTCGGCCTGGTCGCAACCACTCATGGCCAACAGCGTGAAAACCAGCACCAACGGTGTACCAATGGATTTGAGTTGTAGCATGGGGGCCTCACTTGTCGATTGCGGCAGCGCGTCGTGCGCCTGATGGGGAGGCATTCTAGTGAGGCTGAAACATCCAGAAAATTCGTATTTTCAGCGGTTATACTTCGGTTTTCACGAATCGGCAGATCCACATGCTCAATTATCGCCAGCTCCACTATTTCTGGGCCGTGGCCAAGACCGGCAGCATCGTGCGCGCAAGCGAACAGCTCAACCTCACGCCGCAGACCATCAGCGGGCAGATCAGCCTGTTCGAGCAAACCTGGAACATTCAACTGTTCCAACGGGTGGGCCGCCAGCTGGAACTGACCGAAACCGGCCGCCAGACCCTGATTTATGCCGAGCAGATGTTTCAGATCGGCGGCGAACTGGAAGCCATGCTGCGTGCCGGGCCCAAAGAGCAGATTCTGTTCCGCGTAGGCGTGGCCGATGTGGTGCCCAAGTCGATCGTGTACAGCCTGCTGGCGCCAACCCTGGAGCTGGACGCCGCGCTGCGTATCAATTGCCGCGAAGACAAGCTCGAGCGCCTGCTGGCAGACCTGGCGATCCAGCGCCTGGACCTGGTGATTTCCGACAGCCCCATGCCCAGTCACCTGGACATCAAGGGCTACAGCCAGAAACTCGGTGAGTGCGGGGTGAGTTTTTTTGCCGCCAGTGTGCTTGCCGAGCGCCTGTCAGCGCCCTTCCCCGCCTGCCTGGACAACGCCCCACTGCTGATCCCCGGCCACGAAACCGTGCTACGCAGCCGCCTGCTGCGCTGGCTGGCCGAACAGAACGTACACCCACGCATCATCGGCGAGTTCGACGACAGCGCCCTGATGCAGGCTTTCGGCCAATCGGGCAGCGGTATCTTCGTGGCACCCAGCGTGATCGCCGAAGAGGTGTGCCGCCAGTATGCGGTGCAACTGATCGGGCAGACCGAAGCGGTCAGCGAATCGTTCTATGCCATTTCGGTAGAGCGCAAGGTCAGCCACCCCGGCATCGTGGCCATTACCGAAAGCGCGCGGCGGGCGCTGTTCTCTGGTTGAGGCCAAGCCCGCCGCTGCGCGAGGCCCCGGTCGGGATGTGCTAAAGTCGCGCCCTTCGACGAATCAGAGACCGTGTTGCACATGTCCTCCATCCTCCGCTTCATTGACCGTACGGGCCTGGTGACGCAGATCTGCATCGGCCTGGTGGCCGGCATCGCCCTCGCCCTGCTCGCCCCGGCAATCGCCCTGGACCTGGCCTTTATCGGCAAAGTGTTCGTCAGCGCGCTCAAGGCTGTGGCGCCGATCCTGGTGTTCGTGCTGGTCATGGCGTCGATCGCCAACCACCGCCATGGCCAGCAAACCCACATTCGCCCGATCCTCGCCTTGTATCTGCTGAGCACCTTCGCCGCAGCCGTGGTTGCGGTCGGGGCAAGCATGCTGTTCCCCTCGGAACTGGTGCTCAATGCCAGCCAGGCCTCGCTGAGCGCGCCCGGCGGCATCACCGAAGTGATGCAGAACCTGCTGCTCAGCGCCGTCGATAACCCGGTCAGTGCCTTGGTGAATGCCAACTTCATTGGCGTGCTCAGTTGGTCCATCGGCCTCGGCATCGCCCTGCGCCACGCCAGCGACAGCACCCGCGGCATGGTCGATGACCTGTCCCATGCGGTAACCCGCATCGTGCGCCTGGTGATCCGCTTCGCCCCACTGGGCATCTTCGGCCTGGTCACCTCGACCCTCGCCCAGTCCGGCCTCGACGCGCTGCTTGGCTACCTGCACCTGCTGGGCGTGCTGATTGGTTGCATGCTGTTCGTCGCACTGGTGGTGAACCCGCTGATCGTGTTTTGCAAAACCGGCAGCAACCCGTACCCGCTGACCCTGTTGTGCCTGCGCGAAAGCGGCATCACGGCGTTTTTCACCCGCAGCTCGGCGGCAAATATCCCGGTCAACCTGGCGCTGGCCGAAAAACTCGGCCTGCATGAAGACACCTATTCGGTCTCGATCCCGCTGGGCGCGACCATCAACATGGCCGGTGCATCGATCACCATCACCGTGCTGACCCTCGCCGCTGTACACACCCTGGGCATCCCGGTGGACCTGCCAACTGCCGTGCTACTGAGCGTGGTGGCGTCGATCTGCGCGTGTGGCGCTTCCGGCGTGGCCGGCGGCTCGCTGCTGCTGATTCCGTTGGCCTGCAGCCTGTTCGGCATCCCCAGCGAAGTGGCCATGCAGGTGGTTGCGGTTGGCTTCATCATTGGCGTACTGCAAGACTCGGCAGAGACGGCACTGAACTCCTCGACCGACGTACTGTTCACCGCAGCGGCCTGCGGCGGCATGAAACAGCGCAGCGCCTGAAGCAATGATTGCGGGGCAGGCTTGCCCCGCGATCGGGCTTTACCTAGGCTAGTGGCCTTTTCCTCGCAATGAGACTGGGCCATGTCAGACCAAGAAACCACCGGCGAAGGCCGTTTCACCAGCATCGAAATCCGCGTGCTCGGTTCATTGATCGAGAAGCAGGCAACCAGCCCTGAAAGCTACCCCCTGACCCTCAACGCCCTGGTGCTGGCGTGCAACCAGAAAACCAGCCGTGAGCCAGTGATGAACCTCTCCCCCGGCCAGGTTGGCCAGGCCCTGCGCAGCCTTGAAGGCCAGGACATGACACGCCTGCAAATGGGCAGCCGCGCTGACCGCTGGGAGCACCGGGTAGACAAGGCCCTGGAGCTGGTGCCCGCGCAGCTGGTGCTGATGGGGCTGATGTTCCTGCGCGGCCCGCAGACGCTCAATGAGCTACTGACCCGCAGCAACCGCCTGCACGAGTTCGAAGATGTCGACCAGGTGCAGCACCAGCTGGAGCGTTTGATTTCGCGAGGGTTGGCCTTGCACCTGCCGCGCCAGCCAGGCCAGCGTGAAGACCGCTACACCCATGCGCTGGGCGACCCTGCAGAAATCGAGGCGATTCTTGCTGCGCGCCAGCATGAAGGGGGTTCACGCAGCGCAGGCAATGCCGTGTCGGAGGAACGTATCGAAGCGCTGGAAGCACGCATTGCTGCGCTTGAGGCACGCCTGGACGAGCTGGTGGGCTGAGAGCCAGGGCTGCTTCGCAGCCCATCGCGGCGCAAGGCCGCCCCTACAGGATGTGTGTGGCCTGTGTAGGAGCGGCCTTGCGCCGCGATGGGCCGCAAAGCGGCCCCGGCGATATCAGGGTTGTTCAGGTTCGGGGAAGTTGCGGCAGCTTTTGCGCTCAGCCAGTTCCCGGTCGCTGGGGCGCTGGTCGACGAACAGGGTACGGCCGTCGGCATAGATTTCCAGATAGCCCCAGTGCAAGTCTTGCTCTTACTGGCCGGGCTGGGGTGGCACTAGCCACCAAGGTTCGCGGCTGATCAAGGTCATTGGCGTGGTTCCCGAGGATGTCTGCCGTAATAGTAGACACCCTCAGGCCCGTGGCGAGCAGGCTTGCCCCTCGCCCCACCATCCCCCCCAGGCCTCAGGCCGGCGCCGAGGTACGGATCAGGTGGTCGAATGCAGCCAGCGAAGCCTTGGCGCCCTCGCCCACAGCGATAACGATCTGCTTGTACGGCACAGTGGTCACGTCACCTGCGGCAAACACGCCCGGGATGCTGGTCTGGCCCTTGGCATCGACAATGATCTCGCCGCGTGGCGACAGCTCGACAGTGCCCTTGAGCCAATCGGTGTTCGGCAACAGGCCGATCTGCACGAAGATGCCTTCAAGCTCGATCTCATGTTCGCTATCCGTGGTGCGGTCCTTGTAACGCAGGCCAGACACCTTCTCGCCATTGCCGATCACCTCGGTGGTCAACGCGCTCTTGATCACGTTGACGTTGGCAAGGCTCAGCAGCTTGCGCTGCAACACGGCGTCGGCGCGCAGTTGGCTGTCGAACTCGATCAGCGTCACTTCGGCGACGATACCCGCAAGGTCGATGGCCGCTTCCACACCTGAGTTACCGCCGCCAATCACCGCCACGCGCTTGCCCTTGAACAACGGGCCATCGCAGTGCGGGCAGTAGGCGACGCCACGGCCCCGGTATTGCTGCTCACCGGGCACGTTCATTTCGCGCCAGCGGGCACCGGTGGCCAGGATCACGGTCTTGGCCTTGAGCGCAGCACCACCGGCCAGGCGCACTTCGTGCAGGCCGCCGTCGGTTGCCGGGATCAGCGCTTCGCCGCGTTGCAGGTTCATGATGTCGACGTCGTACTGCTTGACGTGCTCTTCAAGCGCCGTGGCCAGCTTCGGCCCTTCGGTTTCCTGCACCGAGACAAAGTTCTCGATAGCCAGCGTGTCGAGCACCTGGCCGCCGAAACGCTCGGCAGCCACACCGGTGCGGATACCTTTACGCGCCGCATAGATGGCCGCCGAAGCACCGGCCGGGCCACCGCCGACTACCAGCACATCGAAAGCATCCTTGGCATTGATTTTCTCGGCCTGACGGTCGGCTGCGCCGGTGTCGATCTTGCCCAGAATCTCTTCAAGGCCCATGCGCCCCTGGCCGAAGACTTCACCGTTGAGGTAGATGCTCGGCACCGCCATGACCTTGCGCCGCTCGACCTCGTCCTGGAACAGCGCGCCATCAATCGCCACATGGCGCACGTTGGGGTTGAGCACCGCCATCAGATTCAGCGCCTGGACCACATCCGGGCAGTTCTGGCACGACAGCGAGAAATAGGTTTCGAAGGTGAATTCGCCCTTCAGGCCCTGGATCTGCTCGATCACTTCGGCGCTGGCCTTGGAGGGGTGGCCGCCGACTTGCAGCAGCGCCAGCACCAGGGAGGTGAATTCGTGGCCCATGGGGATGCCGGCAAAGCGCAGGCTGATGTCAGCCCCCGGGCGGTTCAGCGAGAACGAAGGGCGACGTGCATCGTTGCCGTCTGCACGGAAGGTAATGAGGTTGGACAGGCCGGCGATTTCCACCAGCAAGTCGTGCAATTCGCGGGACTTCGCGCCGTCGTCGAGGGAGGCAACGATCTCGATCGGCTGGGTGACCCGCTCCAGGTAGGTTTTCAGTTGCGATTTAAGCGTGGCGTCCAACATACGGGCGATTCCTTTTTTCAAAACTCGGATACAAAAACGCCCAGGCGAGGTCGCCCGGGCGCTTTTACGGGGCGGTAGCTACTTCAGCTTTGGCGGCTGTCTACCGCCCACAAGGTGCTGGACACTTAGATCTTGCCGACCAGGTCCAGGGACGGGGCCAGGGTGGCTTCGCCTTCTTTCCACTTGGCTGGGCACACTTCGCCTGGGTGAGCGGCGACGTACTGGGCAGCCTTGACCTTGCGCAGCAGTTCGGCAGCATCGCGGCCTACACCACCGTCGTTCAGTTCGACGATCTTGATCTGGCCTTCTGGGTTGATCACGAAGGTACCGCGGTCAGCCAGGCCAGCTTCTTCGATCAGCACATCGAAGTTGCGCGAAATGACATGGGTCGGGTCACCGATCAGTGGGTACTGGATCTTGCCGATGGTGTCCGAAGTGTCGTGCCAGGCTTTGTGGGTGAAGTGGGTGTCGGTGGACACACCGTAGATTTCCACGCCCAGTTTCTGGAATTCGGCGTAGTTGTCGGCCAGGTCGCCCAGTTCGGTCGGGCAGACGAAGGTGAAGTCTGCCGGGTAGAAGAACACGACCGACCACTTGCCTTTCAGATCGGCGTCGCTGACCTGAACGAACTCGCCTTTGTGGTAGGCAGTGGCGTTGAACGGTTTGACTTGGCTGTTGATGATTGGCATGCGAGACGCTCCTTCATGGGGTTGGAATCAGTTGATGGAGTGAATCCTACCGACAGCGGCGGCTGAAGGCTCATTGGCAAAGCTGATGCTGCTGATTGGTTTTGGCTATAAGGCCGGTTTATTAATAGAAGGGAATGGGCTGAGCAAAGGATTGCGGGGCGCCGAGGTCGGTTGGCGCCCCTGGGCGTGGCCTACAAGTCCAGCTGGCCTGCCTCAGCCAATGCCGGCGGCTGCTGCAATAGCCCGCGTGGCAGGCGGAACCCCTTGAAGGGCTGCTGGGTGATGGGGTTGAACGCCTTTTCCGAACTCAATCGATAGCGCATCGCGCCATCTGCGGTATGGAAGCTCAAATCGACGCTGCTGGCCGTGCGGCCATTCAACGAGCCTCTGCTGAGCAGCCGAAACAACGACCAGGGGCCACGGTATTCAAGGTTGCTGCTGGTACCGTTGAGCCGCAGCAGGGTCAGGCTGCTACGCACTTGCTGTCCCTGCGTGTTTGGCCAGACCACTCCGGTAATCTGGCCAGTGCCATGGGTATAAGAGATCAGTTGGCCGTCCAGGTCGAGAAGGCTGGTGCGCTGATTGGTGCTCAGGCCCAACGGCTCGATGCTGAACTGCACGCTGAAGTTGCCCCGCTGATCGAAGAAGTTTTCGCGGATCTGCTCGGCAAGTTCCAATTGCTCGATGACATCACTGCGGATTAACGAAGTCCCCTGCTGACTGGCCTGCAGCGCCTCCAGGTTGTCCTTGAGGAACACCTTGAGGTAGCTGTCATGAAACTGCTGCAACCGCCCTTTCGGGCCGAAGAACGCCTCGAAATCATCCAGCGAGGCATCCGGTGCCCGCACCACAAAGGGATAGCGGCCCGCCAGGCGCTGCTGGAAGAAGCTGTAAACCTCGACGTCCCAACGCCGCTCCAACTCACGCAGCGCTTCGATATTGAGCATTTGGGCGGTCTGGTCGGCCATTTTGCGCACCTGCCGGTTGACCGGGTCAGGCAGCCCGCTGGCCACCCGCTGCAAGTTGCCGATAGGGTCGTGGGCGGTCATGGAAAAGCGCTGCAGGACCAGATGCAACGCAGCTTTGCCCCGGTCGGGGCTGTCCTGCACGGCTTTGACGTAGTCGTGCACGGCAGTGATTGCCTGCAGGGTTTCATCGTAGTAACTGGGGCGCTCGGCATTGGCCTGCAGCATTCCATTCAACGCCGAGAACGCGCGGCGAATGCTCATCGCATGCACATCCTCTGGCGCGCCAGTCGCCTTGACGCCATTGCTGCTAGGCGCAGCTTCAGCCAACGCGGGGCGCGGTAGCGACGTGTTGTCCCTGACCGTCTCCAACAACCGCAGCAGCGGCGCCGCGGGCCCTGTGACCTGCTGCAACACCGCCACGGCATGGTCCAGCCCGTGGAAATCCACCACCTCGAACGCATTCAGGGCTCGCCGCCAGCTGTCGACATAATCGGTGCTGTAAATACTGCGCACCCGCTCGGCCAAAGCATCGCGATCGGCGTCGGAATAATCCAGGTCATCGCGCTCGCCCAGCACCCACTGGTCGAGCATGGCCATCTCGGCAAATTGCTGGCTGCGCGATTCAAAATAACTGGCCAAGCCCTTGCCCGTCAGCAGGGGCGCCAGCAGTACAGCCCCTTCCATGTGATCCATGTCTGAGGCTGGCTGGTAGACCACGTCAAACGCCGGGCCGACCTGCTGGCGCACGCTCAGCGCCCCGTACAGCTTCTCGCTAGCCTGCTGCTTGAGCCCGGCATACACACGCTGAGGCAGCGGCACCTGGCGCAGGACCTGCTGCACCTGCGCGACCCGCTGGCGGTACTGCGCAAGGTCGGCATCTGCATAAGCCAGGGCGTATTTCAGATGGCGCATCAGATCACGCTGCAAAGCCCCTTGGCCTGGAAACGCGGCCTGCCATTGCGTAGCCATCCATTCCTCCACCCACTGCGCTCGTCGATTGCGTCGGTCTTCGATCATTCGATAGACCCGAAGCGCTGCCAACTGCTGTTCACTGCCGGGCGCTGCGGCCATCATCTGTTCGACGACGCCACTGGCCAGGGCCGGCAGAAAGCGGCGCGACAGCAAATTCAGATAGGCCTCATCGACCCGCGGCCCTATGACCCGGCCTTGGTACAAGCCCACGTCAGCCACCAACGGCCAGGCTGCGCGGTAGTCGCCGAACACACTCACCGCTGCGCGGATCTGATCCAGCGGTTCCAGCAGGTTGCGCCCGGTCGGGTCCAGGCGCTGATCAACCTGGTGACGGCTGTACTCCTGGCTTCTGGCCAATACCCCGATGGCCTTGCCTTGGTTGATGGCGAAATAGCGATGCCAGCTGGCCACTGCGACAGCGCAGGCCAGCAGGCCCACCGCACAACTCGCCCACAGCAGGCGCCGCTTGGCCCGCGCGACCTGTACGTTGTCCCCGGCAAGCCCCGCCTCCTTGTAGATCACCTGGTCGAACACCTGCTGGATGAAGTAGACCAGTGCCTTGCCCTGCGCCTTACCTTCGCGAAGTGGCGCCAACGTGCCGTAGGGCTGCGCAGCCTCGCGAGCGAAGGCATTGAGCATATCGCCCTGCTGGGTGACGGAAGACCAATACACGCCACGCACCAGCGCTGGCGTGGTGAAACTGTCGCTGGCCAGGGTTTCGCGCAGAAAGTTCGCCAGCACCGGGCGCAAACCCACCAGTTGCACGTGCAGCGACAACAGCCGCGCACGCCCCGGCGCGTTGTCGATTGCCTGCATTTGCTCCAGAACCTGCTCATGCAAGTGGTGAAGAAAGTTGTCATAGGCCGCGTCAAGCTCGTCCAGCCACACATCTGGGGCACTGACGGCGTCGAGCGTGAACGTGAATCCGAGCAACTGACGCCGCTGCGCGGCGGCCATGCTCCCGTAGAGCTGCTCAAAGCCGTCGAGCAAATCGAATTTGCTCAGCACTACGTACAGCGGCAAGCGTGAACCCAACTGGCTGCTGACTTCATGCAAGCGGGTGCGCAACACACGGGTAAGTTCCAGGCGTTGCTCGGGCGCTGCGTGCAACAAGGCCGGCAGATCAACGACCAGCAACAGCCCGTTCAACGCTCTACGGCTGCGCTTGCGCAAAAGCCAACCCAGCAGATGCTCCCACAGCCTGGCCTGAGTGCCTTCAGGTAATGCGGGCAGCGACGGGCCCTGGCTGATGAACTCGCCTGGCGGATCAATGATGACGGCATCACTGCTCACCCACCAACCTGGGCAGTAGCCCTGCTCGACCGCGCCGCGCACCCGGGCCTGGTCTTGGCCTATCCGGGTCAGCGAAAAGCACTGCTCCGAACGGTCAACAAGGCTGCTTTTGCCAGCCTGCGCATCACCCAGCACCAGGTACCATGGCAAGCGATACAACGCACGGCCGCCGCCGGCATTGTCAAGGTAGTGGTCTAGATTGCGGTTGAGCGCCCGCTCCTGAGCATGGACGAACTCAAGGCATGGGTCGTCATGAAGCTCGGATTCGCGCCGACGTTGCGCCTGCAACCGCCGCATGCCTGAACGCAATGCGCCGAGCCACGCTGCCAATACCAGCAATACCAACGCAAGGCTCAGCACCGCACGATGGGAAGGTGCAGCCAGCGGTTGCTGGCCGCGCCAGGTCCAGTGTGGCCCGAGCCACCAGATGGCTACCAGCACAAGCACGGCACAGGCCGCGAGCAGCACAGGCATCAGCGTTGCAACGCGTCCTGCCAGCGGCAGGCCCCAGCGCAGAAACAAGGTCCATAGTTGATTCATCAAGGCTTTTGCCCCTTGTCATGGTCGGCCTGAGCCGGGCGCGCAGCGGGCTGCTGGAGTAGCCGAAATACATCGGGCTCCCAGGCATCTGCGGTGGTTTCCTGCATCAGCCGGGCAATACCGGCGTACAAGTCTTGGGCAAGCCACGGCATGCCGCGCGCAGCCAGCAGCTCGGCTGCGATAAGCGTTGTGTGGCAGCGCTCACGCGGGGTACGCAGATCGCGTTGCAACGACTGCAGGTGAAACAGCACGGGCTCCACGCCACCGGCTTCGAGCTGGCTGAGCAGTTGTTTGCGCAACTCGGCGAACGCTTGTGCGCACCCGCCAGCGTTAGCGGCTTCTGGCGTACTCTTGAGCCAGGCAAAGGTCTGCTCATCCATGAACACCGAGCCGTCGCTGAAGCACAGTTGCTGCAGGGCAGGTAACCGTTGGGCAAAGCGAGCGGTGGCACTGCGAATACCTTCAGCCACTTCGTCCATGGCCAGACGCGACGCGACGCTGGCAGCCATGAAGCTGCCGCGAAACCAATAGGGAGAAGCTGCAACACTGGTTTCGATCCGTTTGAGCAAGCCGAGCTCGACGGCCTTCCCGGCCATGGCGTTGACATAGCCACTGGAAAGCTCAGGGGGAATGGCCAGCAGCTGTGTACGGTTGTTGGGCTGGCAGTTTGGCGCGGCATCGATATGGGCCCACATGGCAAAACGACGAAGCTGATACCCCACGGGGTCATAGGGATCATGCTGATTTGCCAGGTCTGCCATGCTCAACAGGGCGCGCCGGGTTTCGCGTGGGTTGTCGCTGGCACTGCTCGGCCTGACGGCGGAAATAACCGCCTGTACGGGCGCAGGCTCAACCTCAACAGCAGCCATGGGGGCTGCGCACCGCTGAGGTTCGTTGGCGCACTCCAGATACCGCGCCAGCAACCTCTGCAACTCGCCAAGACCCGCGTCCGCCAATTGCGCCGGACCCTGCTGCAACTGGGCCAATGCATTTTGCGCCAGTTGCGCAGCCGCTGGGCTGTAGCTGCCGCGCTCAAGTTTTGGCAGTGTTTCAGCCAGCCGGTTGGCCACCCGCTCTACCAGCCTGCGCTTGCCAATGAACCCGGTCGGCCCTGGTTTGGGGTAGCCGGGCTCCCAGTAAGCCTGCACCATGCCCGCCAATAACCGAGCGGTATTGCCCCATTCCCCCCAGCCTGGGTTGCGCAACCAGGCGGCGCTCAGGTGGGCTGCGATCCTGAAGTGCTTGCAACTGCGCTCCAGATATTGGCATGACGCCTCTTCCACGAAGCTCCAATCAATGCTGGCAGTCTGCAACCCTCCAAGCTTGACCATCTCCTGATCAATGGCTTGAAAGGTTTCATCCTCAGAATCGAACAGACCGGCCGGGGCGCGCGGATCGATTGGGAGCAGCAATCGGTCGACGGGCGATGACGGCACCGCCATTACCAGCGACATGCTGAGCGCGCCTGGTTGATCAAGGGGTCCAGCCCTTGTGCATCGAACGTGAGGCCATCTACTTGTGGGTTGTCGCTGTGCACCCGAATACGATGAGCGCCAATCAGTTGCTTGATCTGCTCGATGGCCGGCAGCCCACGCCCAGCATCAAGCACCTGCCCGTTCTCCATCACCTGCCAAGCGGTAGCGGTCGTGGCGTTGCGCTCCCCTTGCAGTTGCACCCTGACCCACCTTGCATCAACCGGCCGCCCGCTGATCAGTTGCAGCCTCGAAATGTTCTGCACGCAGCTAATGGCGAGATAAGTGTGAGGCGCTGCCGAAGCAATGGCGGGCGCCGAGATCATCAAGCCATCGGTAGCGCCTGGTTCTGCTGCATTGCTGAGGAAGGTCAGGTCGTGCTCGCCTCTGCTGCCCTCGTTGGCTATTACACGCGAATAGCTGGGCGCATGGAGTTCGGCAACCGCGCGTTGCGGCGGCGCCATGCGGCCGCGCGTACCTGCTACTTGATCAAAACAGGCCAGGCGTTCAAGGCTCGATACGATGTGCCGACAGTCACGCCCGGCGCCGGCCTGTGCAACATCGACAACAAGCAAAGACAATAAACTCGCGCCATAGGCGCAACGGTAATTCATGTCGAGATTTGTCCTTTTCAATACTCTGATTTCGGCAAAACAGTGCACGAATTTTCTGACTGCAAAGTTGTAATAATTATTGGGTGCTATCTGAAATCCAAAACGAGCCGAGACTAGTACAGACAAACTAAAACCTACAAACAAATATTTGCTCACACATTGCACTTACAGCAGAGCTCGCTTCCAGCCAAACCCTTTCACGCTCAGCCCCGGCAAATTAACGGGAAGCGTAAAATTCGGGCCACACACTGAGATTTCTCCTACAGGCGAAGCCACGATAAATACCGTCTAATCGATAGCAATCCCACATGCAGACGGGGCAATACAACAGTGATAAAAACCTTGGGTTCCGTTGCGCCAAAAGAGCGCATCAACATCAGATATCGGCCTGCCACCGGCGACGAAACGGCAGAGGTCGAACTCCCCCACAAGATGCTAGTGATCGGTGACTTCGGTCTGGAAGATTGCCGAGCACTTGAAGACCGGCCGGCAATGCGCATCGACAAGCACAGTTTCGACAACGTACTGAATGACTCAGGCGTGCGCTTGGACATGACCGTACCATCCTTGCTGAACCCTGCCGCCGACGCCGAGCTTGCCATCAGCCTGCAGCTCCGTTCGATCAACGACTTCGGCCCAGAGCACATCGCCCGCCAGGTGCCGGAACTGAACAAGCTGTTGCAACTGCGCGAGGCGCTTGTGGCGCTCAAAGGCCCTCTGGGCAACCTGCCCGCGTTCCGCCAGCAACTGCAGCACCTGCTCAATGACAAGCACACGCGCCAGCAATTGGCGCATGAACTGGAGCTGGCCATTGATGACCCCGAACCCAATCCGAGCCACGGAGCCTCCTGATGCCGCAACTCATACCCAAGGCGGACAGCAAAACCCTCGGCACCACCACGCTGCTCGACCAGATAATGGCCGAAACACGTCTGATGCCAGCTGACGAGGGTTACCAAGTTGCTCGCAACGGCGTATCAGCGTTTATCGCCGAACTGCTTAAAAGCGACAAACCGGAACAACTGATCAACAAGCACCGTGTTGACCAGATGATCACGGAAGTCGACCGGGTACTGGGCAAACAAATGGACGCCATTTTGCATCAGCCTGCCTTTCAGCAATTGGAGTCGTCCTGGCGTGGGCTTAAACTTCTGGTCGACCGAACTGACTTTCGCGAGAACATAAAACTCGATGTGCTGCATATCAGCAAAGATGATTTGCTGGAGGACTTCGAGAACGCGACCGACATTACCTGCAGCGGTATCTACAAGCATGTCTACACCGCAGGTTATGGCCAATTTGGCGGCGAACCGATTGCGGCCATGCTCGGTAACTATACCTTTGGCCCCTCGTCACCCGACATCAAACTGTTAAGTTACATGGCGTCGGTCGGGGCCATGGCGCATGCGCCATTTCTGACTGCGCCCTCCCCTGAGTTTTTCAACCTCGCAAGTTTCGAAGAGTTGCCCAACCTCAAGGAGGTCAAGGACCTCTTCGCAGGGCCACGCCATGCCAAGTGGCGCTCGTTCCGCGAGAGTGAAGATTCACGCTACACCGCGCTGGTGGGGCCACGGTTCATGCTGCGTTCGGCCTACCACCACCAGCAACAGCCCATTCGCGCCTTCAACTACGACGAGAACATCGACGGGCGCCACGACAACTACCTGTGGGGCAACGCCGCCTTTTTGCTCGCCAGTTGCATCAACGACAGTTTTGCCCGCTACCGCTGGTGCCCGAACATCATTGGCCCACAATCAGGTGGCGCCGTCGAAGACTTGCCAGTGCATCTGTTCGAGGCACTGGGGCAATTGCAGGCGAAAATCCCCACCGAAGTACTGATTTCCGACCGTAAGGAATTCGAACTGGCCGAGGAAGGCTTCATTGCCCTGACCATGCGCAAGGACAGCGACAACGCCGCGTTCTTCTCGGCCAACTCGGTACAGAAACCCAAGGTATTCCCGAAAACCCCAGAGGGTTTGCAGGCACAAACCAACTACAAGCTGGGCACGCAACTGCCTTACCTGTTCATCGTCAACCGGCTGGCGCACTACATCAAGGTGCTGCAACGCGAGCAGATCGGCAGTTGGAAAGAGCGCGGCGACCTTGAGTCCGAACTCAACAAATGGCTCAGGCAGTACATCGCCGATCAGGAAAACCCATCCACCGACGTGCGTAGCCGGCGGCCCCTGCGCGCGGCCAGGGTGGAGGTATCGGATGTGCCCGGTGACCCTGGCTGGTATCAGGTTTCGCTGGCTGTGCGCCCGCACTTCAAGTACATGGGCGCCAACTTCGAGATCTCGCTGGTCGGGCGTCTTGACGCCCAATGAACAGCCTCTTCGAGCGCCTGACGGCGCCGCAGATGAGCCGACAGGCGACGCGCCGCGAAAACGCCGCGCACAAGTTCGCCGCCATCAAGCGCCATCTGGAAACCTTGCTAAACACCCGCCAAGGCTGCTCACAGAGCAGCCCTACGCTGGGGCTGCGCGACTTCAATGGGCACGACCTCAGCGGCGGCGAGTTGCTTGAGCAGGTCAGCCGCGACATCCGCCAGACCCTGCAGCGCTTCGAACCGCGCATCAGTGTCAGCGCACTGAGAGCCGTGGCTGATGCCGATTGCCCGCTCGAGCTGCACGTAGTGCTGGAGTGCCACGTGCAGGTCAACGACCGCGCCGAGCAGTTGCAGCTCGAACTGCTGATCAACGGCCACAGCCGCTACACGCAGGTGAGGTAAGCCATGTCGTTGAAAGACCGATTCGGTGAAGAACTGCGCTACCTGCGCGAGCTCGGCGCAGACTTCGCCCAGGACAACCCGCAACTGGCCCGATTTTTGGGCCAGAGCAGCAGCGACCCTGACGTGGAGCGGCTGATCGAAGCCTTTGCCTTTCTCACCGCCAAACTACGGCTGAAGCTTGAAGACGACCTGCCTGAACTCACCCACCCAATGCTGCAGCTGTTGTGGCCGAACTACCTGCGGCCGCTGCCGAGCGCCACGATTATCCAGTTCACCCCGCTCAAGCAGGCGCTAAGCGAATCGCAGCGCGTCGCCAAGGGTGCCCGGCTGTTTTCGCGCCCCGTGGATGGAGTTGCCTGCGAATACCGCAGCTGTACCGAAGTGGCGTTGCACCCCTTCGCGATCCAGGCTGCAAGCGCCACTCAGACCCGAGACCACACGGTGGTGCGCATCAGTCTCGAGCCTTTGGTCGAGCGGCCTCTGGATACGCTGAGGTGCGATGCGCTGGAGTTTCACCTCAGTGGCGATGACCGCAGCGCTCGCACCCTGTACCTGTGGCTTGCGCAGTATCTGCAGCACGTCAGCGTGACCATCGATGGCCACGCGCAGCGCTTGCCGGCCAGCTGCATCGGATTTCCGGGGTTCAAACCTGAAGAGGCGCTGCTGCCATACCCGCAGAACGTGTTCGATGGCTATCGCGTCCTGCAGGAATACTTCGTCTTCCCGCAGCGTTTTCACTTTTTCAAAGTTAATGGGCTGAGCCAGGTCTGGCCTGCGGCCAGTTGCAAGCAGGTGCTGCTTGAGTTTCACTGCAGCCGCCCACTGCCTACCTGGATGCGTGTCGGCAGCGAAGACTTTGCGCTGTTCTGCACACCGGCGGTGAACCTGTTCAAGCACAGTGCCGACCCCATCGACCTGAATGGCCTGCACACGCACGCACGGGTGACACCCAGCGGCAGGCAGCCATTTGCCTATGAAATATTCAGTGTCGACCAGGTCAGCAGCGCCCGGGCGGGCACCGCGGGCGCCGCCGAACAAGGCTTGCGCATCTTCCGCCCATTCGAGTCCTTCGCCCACGAAATCGAACATGCCCAAGGCCGGACCGCGCTGTATTACCGATGCCTGGTCGAAGAGTCGCTGCACGGTGATGGCGTCACCCACAACATCGCCTTCGTCCGCGCCGACGCTAGCGCTTATATAGGCGAGCTGGAGACAGCCTCCATCGAACTCACCTGCACCAATCGCGACCTGCCGCTGGCCCTGGGCATTGGTGATATCGATGTGCTGACCGAAACCACCCCGCCGCTGGTGACCTACCGCAATCTACGCGCCCCTACTCGCCCCTATCGGCCTGTGCTGGACGGCCAGTTGCAGTGGGCGCTGGTGTCGAATCTGTCGCTCAACTACCTGTCGCTGCTTTCCACAGAACCCCTTAAAGCGGTACTGCGCGCGTATGACTTTGCCGCGCTGCACGACATTCAGCATGCACGCACCACACGCAAACGCCTCGATGCCATCGACGCGGTAAACACCGCACCGCTTGACTGGCTGATCGCAGGGCAGCCCATTCGCGGCTTGCGCACGCAACTGCAACTGGCCGAAAGCGGCTTTCTCGGCGAGGGCGACCTGTATCTGTTCAGTTGTGTGCTGGCGCAATTCTTTGGCCTGTACGCGAGCATCAATTCCTTCCACATGCTGGAAGTGATCAACACCACCAACAACGAGCACTACACATGGCCACTACAGACCGGCAAGCAGCCGCTGATTTAGTCGGCACGCTGCTCGCCGACGCCCATCAGTACAACTTCTATCCGTTGCTGGAAACCCTGCACGGCCTGCACGGTGACGACCTCGAACCGCGCTGGCCAGCCCCCGCTACACGGCAACGGATACGTCTGGCCTGTGATCCACGCCTGACCTTCCCTGCCGCTGATGTGCGTGCCGCAACGCGCATGCCGGGCAGCCCAGAACGTTACCGCGTGTGCACGACCTTCATGGGGCTGCACGGCACTGATTCGCCCCTGCCGACTTACTACCTGGAACAGCTTGCCTACGAGCATGCTCACGGCATCGGGCTACGCCCGGCGTTCTTGGACTTCTTCAACCACTACCTGCTCAGCCTGCTGCATCGGATCTGGCGCAAATACCGCTATTACATCCGCTTCCAGGCGGGCGCCAACGACCAGTTCTCGCAATACGTATTCGCCCTAATCGGCCTCAACGATCAACAGCTGCGCGGCGATACCGCGCTGCCCTGGAGCCGGTTATTGAGCTTTGCCGGTGTGATCGCTGGGCGCAGCCGGGCGCCTGGAACCGTAGCCGGCATCATTGGCCACTGCTTCGACCTCAAGCATGTGCGAATTCGCGAATTCGATACCCGCCAGGTGCCCACCGCCGCCGCACAACTGCTGTGCCTGGGGCGCGCCAACGGCGTGCTTGGCAGCACATTCATGGTTGGCAGCCGCACCCGTACCCGCAGCAGCAAATTCACCTTGGTGATCAGCGATCTCGACCACGCACAACTGCGCGATCTGCTGCCCAGCGGGGTGAACTTCAACCGCGTGCGTGCGCTGATCGATTTTCTGCTGCGCGATGGCCTTGCCTACGACCTGGAGCTGCACCTCAAGCGCAACGCCCTGGCGCCGTTTTGCCTGCATTGTGAGCACGGCGCACATCTGGGCTGGACCAGCTTCGTTCCCAATCGCGACGGCGAGTCGGGCCCGGTCGTGCGAGTCAGGGGGCGCGCATGAACACGCTGACCTTGAGCATCTGCAACCTCCAACAACTGCAGCACGGCGTGATCGCCCGGCATCGCTTCGACAGGCGCGGCGGCACCATCGGCAGCGAAGGCGCGCACTGGTTACTGAGCGACAGCGCAGGCCTTGTTGCCCCGGTACATTGCGAGATTCGCTGGCTCGAAGGCCGGTTCTGCATCATTGACCGCTGCAACCGCACTTACTTGAACGAAGAACCGCTGTGCGTGGGGGAGCGTTCGCCACGTAGCTTGCGCGACGGCGATGTCATGCGCATCGGCCCTTACCTGGTACAGGTTCGATTCCCCGGCGAGCATGCCCAGGGCGGCGCGCTGAAAGACTGCTTTGCTGCCTGGCCGCCGGTGCTGGATGCGTTACTCGCTGACGGTTTTGTGCCTGCCGAACCGGCAGCGCCAAGCCGCCCGCTGCAGGCAGTGGACATCTGCAAAGTCTTCGCGCAGCGCATCGAAACCGACCCGTTGACTGCATTGGGAACCGGGGCACAGCAGACCCAAGTGGCGGGGGAAGCCCGATGACGCGCCCTGCATGCGCTGCCACTGCAATGCTGATGGCCGCCATAGGCCTGGCGGCCTGCACACCTGTAAACCGTATGGCTCAAGTGTTGCTCGACCCGTCGCTGCCGATTGGCGCACCGCCGGACCACCCGACGCAGATTGCCTTCAGCATCAACGCCAGCCCTGCGCTCAATGCCGCCCCCGATGAGCTCGATGTCATGACTGGACAGCCATCGACGCTGGAGCCGAGCCCTTACGCAGTAACCCTCAGCGCTGGCGACCCCTATGCGCTCACCGACAAACTCACCACGCTGCTGACGTTCATGCACGAGCAATTCCCTGCCATGTCGCCAGTGCCCCCGGATACAGAGGGCGAGGAGGATTTGCCGCGCTCGCCTTTGGAGGAAAGCACGCCAGGCCGCTACGAAGACCCGGCAGTGCTGCTTACGCTACCCCGCCCCACCACAGCAAACCCGGTGCAGGCCGCTGCGCCGATTGCCATCAAGATCCTGCAGCTACGGGACGACTCGCTGCTGCGCAACAGCCTTTACCAGTCGCTGGACAACAACCCCGCCAAGGCCTTGCGTAGCACTTACATAAGCCACGACGACTACCTGCTGCGCCCCGGCCAGTTCAAGTTCGTCCCCTTCGTCGCCCTTCATGCCGACACCCGCTTCGTGGCAGTGGTCGGCGACTACCGAAACCAGCAAGACGCTACCTGGCAGCAGGTGCTGCGCATACCGCCGCGCGGCCGGCAAATAGCATTGTCTGTGCTGCTCAACGAAGGGCAACTGCTGCTCAGGGAAGAAGACTGATGCCAACTACCAACTGCCTGCATTTTTACGCTTTCGCACCCAAGGTAAAACGCCCATGAGTTCACGCAACCCGGTTCTGTGGCCCGAAGGGCTGTTCGTCAAGCCGCAACATTTCCAGCAAGCAGCGCGAGCCAGCGAGGCGGCGATCCATCAGCGCATAGAAAGCCTGCATGCAAGCTTCTACGGCTTCAGCGAACTGCAACTGAACGACGAATACCTGAGCCTTGGCAAAATCGCCATCACCAAAGCGCGGGGCATCATGCCGGACGGCACGGTGTTCGACATTCCGGCGGATCTACCCGCGCCACCCCCGCTGCAGATCGACAACACAGGCGCAGGCGACAACGACGTCTACCTGTGCCTGCCCTTGCGCAGCGCAGGTGGGCGCGAGGTGAGCTGGCCAGACAATGCAGCCAATTTTCGCTACTTGGCCCAGACGCATGAAACCAAGGACACCCACAGCACCGACGGTGACGTGGTTCACATAGACGTCGCAGCCCCTAACCTGCAGCTCAAACGCAAGGCCGACAACACCGGCGCCTACACCTGCTTGTCACTGGCACGGGTCCAGCAAATCCGCCCCGACGGCAGCCTGCAACTGGACGAGACGTTCTTCCCCACCAGCGTATCCGTGCGCGCCGTACCCGCGCTGCAAAGGTTTGTTGAAGAAATCACCCACACCTTGCGCGAACGAGCACAGAACCTTGCAGCACGCCTGGGCTCGGCCGGCCAGTCGGGGATCGCAGACATCCGCGACTTCAACCTGCTGCAAGCGTTAAACCGCTGGTGGCCCGGGTTTCAGCACATGGCTCGCCAGGCACATACCCACCCCGAACAGCTTTACCTGAGCATGAGCCAGGCATGCGGCGAGTTGGTCACCTTCACCGAGCCAAGCCGGCTGCCGGACGATTACCCCGCCTACCATCACATCGCGCCACATGCGTCCTTCAGGCCGTTGCAGGTCACTCTGCGTCGCGCCTTGAGCACCGTGTTGCAGCCTCGGGCGGTTTCCATCCCGCTCAGCCACCTGGATTTCGGCGTGATGACCGCGTTGCTGGAAGACCGACGCCTGCTCGAAGACGCCGACTTCATACTGGCCGTGCGCAGCAACCTGCCTGCCCAGGCCTTGCAGCAGCAGCTCATCCAGAAGGCCAAGGTCACCTCGCTGGAGGCGTTGAACGAACTGGTACCGCTACAACTGCCTGGCATAAGGCTGGTGCCCATGCCAGTAGCGCCTCGGGAGCTGCCTTTTCATGCAGGCTTCAGCTATTTCGAACTGGACCGACGCAGCCCTGGGTGGCAGGCCATGCAAGACGCCAACGGCTTCGGCTTGCACATAGCAGGCGAATTCCCGGGGCTGGAACTGCAGTTCTGGGCTGTCAGGGGGCAATGACATGGATCATGGCCGCCCTGACGCAGGGCAACTGACGGGGCTGCGCACGCGCCCGCAAACACCCATCAAAACCCAATGCGAGGAGCACGAGCAGTACCCCGCGGACCCGGAGTTCCAGCTTCGCGGCGGCTATGCCAACCCGCTGGTCGACGCCGCCATGCCGCTGTTCGGCCTGGTGATACGCCTGCGCACACTGGATGAATTGCCCCACATCGACGAGGTGCACAGGCAGGTGCGCAACCAGATCGACACCGTGCTCGAAGAAATGCGCCAGCACAGCTATGAACCCGCCCTGTTGTTGGCCTATTCGTATGCGCTGTGCCTGTTCATCGATGAAGCGGTCATGGACAGGCCGTGGGGCAGAAACTGCCGCTGGAGCCATGAGCCACTACTGAGCATCTTTCACCATGAAACCTGGGGAGGAGAAAAGTTTTTTACCGTGCTATCGCGCTTGATGCACGAGCCCGAGCGTTATCAGGACGTCCTTGAGCTCATGCACCTGTGCCTGTGCCTTGGCCTTAAAGGCAAGTACGCCATCGCGCCGAGGGGGGATGAAGCGCTGAATGCGTTAATCAGGAAAGTGTACAGCGTGATTCGTGAGTTGCGCGGGCCGGTGCCGCTAGAAGTTTGCACACCGCTGGCCCATGTTGCTAAACGCAACTTTCGCATGGCGCGAAAGTGGCCGTGGTGGAGCCCGCTGACCCTAAGTGTGGGGGTAATGGGAGTGGCGTACAGCATTTACAGCTACCGCCTGCAACTCATTACCGCCGAAGTTTTGCAGTCACTAGAAAACTTATTGCACATCTAACACTTCAACAATGAGCATTGCAGGCCGCTTGACCGCCGCCCTCTACGCTGGCAATGAGCAGACACTATTGCCAGAGAAAACCACATCAAAATGGAGCCACACAGATGAATGTACCTGCCTACATGACGATTATTACATCCGATGGAAAAAACCTCACCGAGAACGCGAGTGATGAAGCCTCCATGGGCAATGCGTATCAAGAAGAGCACAAGGACAAGATCCGAATATTCAGAATCGAACATGAAATCTTGACCAATACTAACCCCCAGAGCGGCGAACCCGTCGGGGCATGCCTGTTCAACCCCTACAAGATCATCTGTGCGGTAAATCGCTGCAAGCCTTTATTGCTGGAAGAAATATCCAAACTGACACGCTTTGAGCAAGTCTCTATCGAGCACTACCGCTTTACCTCCGACCAGGGCAAGCAACTTTATTACGAAACGACACTGACCGGCGCCTACCTCGTCAGAATGAAAACGGTTCAGCCTTACGTACAAAATAACGACCCCACACCGGCAACTCAAGAGATGGAGCTTTGGTTCTCCTACCACAAAATCAATGAACGCCATGTCATTGCGTCCACGGAAGGAACGCACGCATGGAATAAGCCTAAAAAAGATTGATCCGCGGCCCCTTCATTGCTCCGGGCAGTGCGGCTGCCCGCGCAGCATGAATTCAACGTTTAACAAAGGCTGCACATGCCTGAACATTCTCACCTGCGTTATACCTTCAGCGCGTTACGGGACGGCGCCCAGTTTGACGTCATTGCATTCAGCCTCAATGAAGGGCTGAGCCAGGTCTTCGAGTTGCAAGTTCAATTAGCCAGTCACGAAGACGATATTGGCTTTAGCGACCTGCTCGACCAGCCCGTACTCTTTACCATTCTCCACAACGACCGGCCTACGCGTTATGTGCACGGTTTGGTCAGCTGCTTCAGCCAAGCTGAAAGTGGCTTGGCCCGTACCTATTACCACGCGCGGGTCGAACCGCAACTGGCCCGGGCCAGCCTGCGTTCCAACTGGCGTATTTTCCAGCACAAAAGCGTCCCGCAAATTCTTGAATTGATGCTCATGCGCCAAGGCATGACCCAATTCGAACTCACCACAAGCGTTGCTCATCAGCCCCGCGAGTTTTGCGTACAAGCCGGCGAAACCGATCTGGCTTTCATCACCCGCCTCGCAGCCGAAGAGGGCTTCGTCTACAGCTTCGAGCACACCCCTAGCCACCACAAGCTGCTGATTACCGACCGCCTTTTATCGATGGGTACGATTAAAGCCGAAGAAACTGACGCGGAGCGGGAGCAAAACACGGCGTACGACGTGCTCTATCTCGCTATACCCGATGGCCCGTCAAATGTGCCCTGCCTTCGGCGCCTGAACTACAGCGAGCAAGTGCGCAGCACACGCCAAGTGCAACGCGACTATACCTTCCTCAGGCCGGCTTACCGTCAAGAGCATGTCGGCGTGCCACACCTGAGCCAATGGCACCGAAACGAATATGAGCGTTTCGACTACCCCGGCCGCTACAACCGCGACGTGGTTGGCAAAGCCTTCGTCAACACCCGCGCCGCAGCCCTGCAGCACGACGCGCGCACAGCCTGCGTTGAAGGCGACGATGTGCGCGTGCAGCCAGGGCTTGGTTTCAATCTGACCGGGCATCCTCGCCAGAGCCTGAATACGCACTGGCGGGCGATCAGCGTCACCCACGAGGGCAGCCAATACGCATGCCTGGCCGAAGAAGCCGCTGGCGCCGAGCGCGGCTCGCATTATCAGCAAAGCGCAATATTGGTGCCCGGCATGGCCGAATGGCGCCCTGCCCCGCTGCCCAAGCCGCATATCGACGGCCCGCAGATGGCGACTGTGGTCGGGCCACCGGGCGAAGAGATCTACTGCGATGAATGGGGCCGGGTAAAGGTGAGCTTCCCGTGGGACCGGGAAAGCCGCGACGATGCGTTCAGTTCTTGCTGGGTACGCGTTTCGCAGGGTTGGGCCGGTGGCAGCTGGGGCTCGATGGCAATCCCAAGGATCGGCCAGGAAGTGATCGTGCAGTTTCTCAATGCCGACCCCGACCAGCCGGTGATCACGGGCCGCACCTACTGCGCCAACCAGCTACCACCCTATGACTTGCCTGAACACAAGACCCGCATGACCATCAAGAGCCAGACCCACAAGGGCGAGGGCTTCAATGAATTGCGTTTCGAAGATGAGCTGGGGCGCGAAGAAGTATTCGTCCATGCCCAGAAAGACCACAACACGCAAGTCAGGCACGACCAGACCTCCAGCATTGGCCGAAATCGCAACGAGCAAATCGGCCAGGATGAAGCGCGCAATATTGGCCGTAACCGCTCAGACAAAGTGGGTAACGATGTGCACGTGTCTGTAGGCCAGGACGCACGCCTTGAGGTTGGCCGAAACCGCACCCTCAACATCGCCAACGACCATGTGCTCGTTACTGGCAATAACCGGCAGGAAACCATCGCCGCAGATTACCACATCAGCATCGGCGCGAACCTGGAGCAGCAGGTTCAGGGCCGAGCGGAACTCGAAGCCGGCGCGCTCATTGGCAGGCGCACACAACGCTATGAGCTTCGCGCGGCGCACACGGTGACGATCCAAGGCCCAGGCGGCTCGATCCGGATCGATGAGACCGGCATCACCCTGGAGGGGCTGTTGGTCCGTATCAACGGCGAGTTGCTGGTCACGGCCGCAGCCGGCAGCAACCCACTGCCCATGCCCAGCGCCCCAGGCGCCGCAAAACCCCTGCAACGCCAGTGCGGTCGGCAGCCCGACGGCAGTTGCGCCCTCGCAGATTGCCGCTGCATGGCAGGGCCCAGCCAATGAGTGCAGCAACCTACCAGCCGGGCCTTGAGCACGGGTTCGCCCAGCAGTGCCGCTTTCTATTGCTGATGACCATCGAAATTGAGCACTGGGCCTTGCGCCCCATCCCCCAGGAAGGCGAGCCGGTGCCAGCTTATGCCCCATCCGTACTGGAGCTGATCAACCCAATAAGCCGCAACACCCGGCATGCCTGGCTATGGAAGCGCAGCACACTGGACGACCAATACCAATTCGGCCCGCTGCTGGTAGACGTTGCCCAAGCACCGGAGCTGCTGGCCTACGCAATCGACACTTGGATGCCAATCGGCGCCGCTGTCGCGCTGGACGCCAATGTGAGCCTGGCAGCACTTGCGGAGCATTTCACCAGCCTGATGCCCATCACCCTGCCCGACCAAAGCAGCGCGACTTATCACATCAAGCCAGACCACCTTGCCGCCTGGCTGCAGGCGCTGGACGACGACCAGCGCGCAACCTGGCTTGGGCCGGTAAGCCACCTTGCGTGGCGGGCCAATTGGGGGCCGGCGTACGCGTGGAAGACCCTGCGACAAAGCCCGAGCGAATCACGCTCGTACGCAGATGCACCCTTGGCGCTTGGCCCCAGCGAACTGGACAGTTTGAACAAAGGCCTGCACGAGCATTTCGTGCTGAGCCTGGCCCATGAGGTTTTGGCCATGCCACACCACCACACCCACAACCTGGCCGACCTGCGCACATGGATCGAAACCCTGCACGTGCAACTGCAAGCGCTCAACTTCCGCAGTGAGGAAGTCATCGGCCAGTTCATCCGCCTGGTAGCCCGTCACATGTGGCTGCTGAGCGACGACCGCGCCGTCGATATCTACACCAATCTTCAAGAGCCACCCCAGGCTCGCCTGTACGAACTGCAGATGCTGCTGCGCCGCAAGGAATCACTGCATGACTGATACCTATCCCGGCAGCGCCATCGCTGCCCCCACCTGTAGCGTGCGGGTACCTGTGTTGCCGGTGCGCTACGCCATCGTGCCGCGCACGGGCGTCATGCCTGCATGCCGCTACGCAAGTTCGGGCTTCAACCTGGAACAAGGGTTCAGCCCGTTACAGCATTCGTCCTACACGCTAAGGGCGATCCGCCCCGGCTACATCTACGTGTTCATGAAGGGCGACTCGGGCCAGAAGCTGGTCATCCATGAATACGACGGCCAAGGGCTGTACAAAGAACTGCGCTACCAAGGCCTGGACCGCTACAACCAGCGCGACCGCTATCTGTCCGGCCAGAGCATGGGCTGGGTGTGGGCAGACGTCTGCCAGGCCAGCGCCAAGGAGGTGTGGATCGGCTACAGCCCGCACCTTTGGACCAATGCGGTGACGGCGCGTATTACCGGTTCTGCCAATGAGCGCAAACGGCATATGCGCCAGCTGGATATGACCGAGTTGCTGGCTGGCAATCAATTGCCCTCAAGCCAACCCCATGTGCTGCCGGTCAGCGCGCTGCAAGACTGGGTCGAAGACTACAAACCCCAAGGCCGGCGCATGTTCCTCGACTGGAGCAGCCACCCGTTCAGTGAAACGCTGCCAACCGGCAGGCTGATCGCCATGGCCAGGGACTACCCGGGCGCCCAACCCAAAGTCCCGGTGGTAGTCGCGCTGGCCGATGCCGAAGGCTTGGCGCTGGACCTGAGCCTGTCGGTCGCGGCTTACCAGCATCAGTTGAACGACCTGATCCCGAGCGAGCAGTTGCAACCGCAGGCATCGGCCCCGGATGCCGAACAAGAGCAGACGCCCCTGTGCTACCGGCTGGACACCGAGCGCATGAGCCACAAAAGCCGCGACTTCCATCACCGCAACCTGACGGCCATTTTGCTCGACAGAACGTTGGAGAGCATGTGGCCAGCCAACGGTCCCCCGCCGGAGGCAGTGGGCTATCGGCTTGAACATCGCGGCCCTGCGCCCAGCGCGGCGCAAGCCAGGTTTCGCGCGTTCACTCATAAAGACTACTCGCCCAACGGTGCCCGCCTCGGGCAGCGCCTGGACACCGACAAGTACCTGCAATTTCTCACTGAGCGCGAGGCGCTCGAAAAGCGCATCGTCGCCTTGCGCGAACGTGCCTCGCAGGCCAGCGACGACCACGACATCTGGCTGGCCAGCGCGGAGCCTGCGCAGATCGATGACCCGTACAGCCTCGCGGCAGCGCTGGCCAGCTACGACCGCGACGACATTACCTCCGCGCGCGGCCTGGAGATATCCCTCGCACTGCTGATTCAGCCAATGAGCCAGCCCACCCCCGGCACCGAGGCGGATGACCTGCGCTTCAATCGCCTGGAACGCTGGCTCGACCAGCACGACAGTCCGCTGTACACCGCCCTGGCCCCATTCAACCCGTTCAAGGACAAGGCGGATGCGGTCGGTAGCTTGCTGGGTGCGGGGGATGAGGTGATTGAACAGATCACCCCACGGTTCCCGCCCATTGTCGGGATCACCGATCTCACTGCGCAGACAGTGCTTACCGTGGTGCTCAAACGGCTGCGTGGGAAAACACGTTGGAATGCGAGTCACGGTCTGAAACAGCAGGTGCTGATGGCTGCAAGTGAAGCCAATGCGCAAAAAGCGCTGGGGTTATTGGCCGCTCGTTACAGCGTGACTAACCAGAGCATTCGCAGTGATCCGTTCAGCCGGGAGGTCAGAGGCTTCCTTGATCGAGGGATGGCGAGTGTTGTTGAAACCAGAGAGCTGAGCATCAAAGGCACGCGGACGATAGCTCTGGAGTTGACTACTCGATTGCACGCCGCGCCGACTGCACTTGGGATGCTACGTACTGGCGTCGGTACCGGCGCCAATATAGCGATATTATGGTTCAACATAATTTCGTTGAAAGTGGCTTATCACAATCTACAGAAGAGTGATGCGCCGGAATATACGCTGGGGTTTGCGGCTTCCATATTTGGGGTGATTGGGGCGGCGGCTGCAGCATTAGTCGGCACTCGGTCCCTGTATACAGCTGCAATGTTGAAACTGAGGCCGACAGCGCCGGGGGTGGCTTTTGGAAATGGGATTATAAAATTCCTAACATCGAAACTCTTTATCAAGGCATCCGGCTACTCCGCAATAGCACTTGGTTTCCTATCAGATTCAATGAAAGCGCGACGCCAGCAACAGAACGGTGATGACATATCGGCAACATACACCTTTGCTGCAACAATGACCATGAATATTGGTGCGTTTGTAATTCTGAGGACAGGACTCGGGCTAGCCATCTCCACTTCAGCAGTACCCTTTGCAGGGTGGGTAACTGCAGGTTTGATTCTAACAGGGACGTTACTTATCGCAGGAGGTCTATTTTTTTACGCTAAAGCATATGAGCGCCAATTCACTCCGATCGAGCTTTGGGCTGCTCGCTGCATCTTTGGCAATCGTATGAATGATGGCGAGATTAGAGACGAAATAACCCTTGACGAGGCAAAGAAAATACCAGCATTCAGGACATTACATGATGAAGTCCGCGCTTGGCATGAAGAGACTTATAGGCCACGACTATTATCGGCTGAAGATGCACTCAAGTTGGGTGTCGCTGGAATCGACACAGGAGCTCACCGGCAAGGAATGCAAGGTTTTCTAGCACGGGGCACCACAGCGGCAAGCAGACTCTCAGCGGGCAAAGCAACGGTACAATTCTCAGTGCTACTCCCCAACTTTTTAATCGGCATCAGCATTTGGTCCGCGACCCTAACACGCGCTGACGATGTCGGAAACAAAACGAACCTCTTGATTGAACCATCATGCTGGACTGTAGCAGCCGGTTTAATCATACACATAAAGAAAGAAACACGACTTCAGGATGAAACCCAGCTACACGTCACATACAGCCTAAACCAAGCCTGGGACGTGCACACTCAAATAAACTCAACTTTTCTACTGGAGCCTTGACAGTGTCGGTGATGTGGTTTTTTACCCCAATGGTGCATTCGCCATATGCACCAGCAATTCACGGCCAACTAGAACACTTATCTAGCAAAGTTCTAGTCCTTCGAAACCCATGGACACCAGACTCTGTATTCACGGGGAAAATCTACTGTGCATGCACACTTTTGATACTTATATGCCTCTACCCACCCCTACTTTCGGATGGGGTATGGAACGATAGCACTCTTGCCATCTTTTTATACGTCAGCATGCTGCACGCCCCCTTTATTTTCATCCCCTTCCTGGCGCACCGCATCTGGTCAATCAAGAATACATCAAGCTTCTATTTCAACCGGCATACCCAGAAGATATATTTTCAACGTGGCCGCGAGCTAAAGATATTCGACTGGAGCCTAACAACAGGAGGTATTCTCAGCATAACCGAGAGGGTAAATGGCTCCACCGCCATTAGCTATGGACTCGCACTTGCCATGCCCCGAGCAGACGGTAGTCTTCACAAAAATGACTGCATCTGGATCGACAGCAACGAGCCCACCGAGTCTTCCATCATTCACGTCGCTGAAGTCTGGGAATACGTTCGCCAATTCATGGCGCACGGCCCTGACCAGCTCCCACCTGCCAGGGAGCCCAACTGGTGGTACGTTCCACTCGACGCCATTTGCCTGACCCCAGCCCAAGCGTGGCGCCATTACGCACCGTGGCGTACCGGTGAACCGGGTGAGATGCAAGGCAAGAAACTCTGGCAACTACCGTTTTGGGCCGTGCTGTTTCCTTACAACCTCTCGGTCGCGGTGTTCTGGTACGCGATATGCCGGGTGTTCAACGTAAGGGCAGCGCCAGCGCCTCCGGAAGCGTTCGAGGCAATCGGTACAGCTAACGGTAGCGATGTCCTTAGTAAAAACTCTTAATCCACAATGCTTTTGATTGGACCTTTGATCATGTCAGTGACCTGGATCTTTGCCCCATTGGTGCGTTCGCCACATGTACCAGCAATTCACGGACAACTGGAACATCTTTCCAAATCCATGCTGATTCTACGAAACCCATGGATACGTGACTCTGTGCTCGACGCAAAATTTTTCTGCGCATGGTTATTATTACTTATGATATTTTTCTACCCAACCGTGTTTTCCAACATAGCCTGGGACGATGATGCCCTAGACACACTCCTATTCATCGGAATGCTCCTCGCGCCACTTACTTTCACGCCATTCCTAGCAATTCGTATTTGGGTAATAAAAAATGTATCCAGCCTCTATTTCAACCGAGACACACAGAAAATATATTTTCAACGTGGGCGCAAGCTAAGGACACTTGACTGGAACCTAACAGCAGGAGGTATTCTCGGCATCCCCGCGAGGATGAATGGGTCCGCCTTCTATAACTACGCACTCGCACTTGCCATGCCCCGAGCAGATGGCAGTCTCCCCAAAAATGACTGCATCTGGATCGAGAGCAATCAGCCCACCAAGTCTTCCATCATTCACGTAGCTGAAGTCTGGGAATACATTCGTCAATTCATGGCGCACGGCCCTGACCAGCTCCCCCCTGCCAGGGAGCCCAACTGGTGGTACGTTCCACTCGACGCCGTTTGCCTGACCCCAGCCCGAGCGTGGCGCCATTATGCACCGTGGCGTACTGGTGAACGGGGTGAGATGCAAGGCAAGAAGTGCTGGCAACTACCGTTTTGGGCAGTGCTATTTCCCTACAACCTATCGGTCGCGGTCTTCTGGTACGCAATCTGCCGGATGTTCAATATAAAAGCCGCCCCGGCACCGCCTGAAGCATTCGAGACGGGGCCGGAGGGCAACAACGAGATTGATATCAAGGCAGCCCTAACGCGCCGCGGCCCTCGTCGAAAGAAGGCCGATAAGCAGCGCGTCTAGTCATGCAAAACCTTAGTCCAGACGCGGTAGCCAGGCATACAGCCCACCGCGACTCACCCCTCACAAAACCGTATCCGGTTCCCAAACGGATCATGCACTTCAAGCACCTGCCCCCACCCCTGCTCCACCAGCTCCGGGCGGCCATAGCCATAGCGCTTGGCCTGCAGTTCATCGCGCAGCGCGTGGATATTGAGGGTCGGGACAAACAGCGTGGTGCCGGGGCTGGCGTCGCCGTGGTGCTCGGACAGATGCACCTTCAACCCGGCCCGCTCGATGCCCAGGTACAGCGGCAGGTCCGGCGCAAACCGGTGCTCGAACTCGACGCTGAAACCCAGGAAATCACAGTAGAACTCGCGCGCCTTGGCTTCATCGAAAATGCGCAGAATGGCGATACAGCGCTCGAAGCTCACGGCGGTTGCGACGGGCGTGTCATCAAGCGCGGCGGCGGCGGTGTTCCAGTCTTTGTAGCCGAGCTGATCGGCCACCTGTTCCAGTGCCGCGCTATGGCTGATGGTGAGGTTGTGGGTTGCGTAGTGTGCACGCAAGCGCTTGGCCATGTGCTTGGCCTGGGCGATGGACGTCATGTTGCCTCCATTGGTCGAAGCCTGCAGGTGCTCGCGTTGCCAGTCTTCGACAGCCTATAGAGGTGTGTAGTGACGGGGATGAGGCGATGCTTTCACCGAACCCTGGGGGCGCGAGCGGCTGGCAGCATCTGGCCATGGCGCGATACTAGGGCAATCGCTTGGGCTTGGCAAAGCGCGGCAGGCATTCTGATCTGGGAGGGCGTTGGAAATTCGCTGAGGGATTGGGTGATCGGGCAACGTACTCGTTTGCGGGTTGTAAACCAAGGGAGATTCTATGGTTTTGCGCAAGCCTGTACCGGCCTCATCGCAGGCTGGCGCCAGCTCCCACAGAGACTGCGCACAGCCACACTATCGAGGCCTGACCTGGCTTCGCGACAGCCTGCGATTAGGCCAGGACAGGGTTGTACAGAACCATAGAATCTCTCACAGGGCTCCGGGCCAGACCTCGATAATGTGGCTGTGCGGGGCCACTGTGGGAGCTGGCGATAGCCTGCGATGAGGCCGGCACAGGCTTGTACGCCCCCCCCCTGGAATCGCCCACAGGCCACGCTGAAATCCCTGCATGCGTAGAGCCGTAGATTCCTCTTCGGCTTGTCAACTCGCCTCTCTATAGGGGTTTCTTGGGTCCTGGGTCCAGTTCAGGTAAGGCTTGCCGGTGTCCTGGGCTTGCATGTCGATGCAGTTTTCTACCGGGCAGGTGATCTGGCACAGGTTGCAACCCACGCACTCTTCTTCGATCACGCTGTAGAGGTGTGTGCCGTCGGGTTTGACGGTGCTGGCGATGGCCTGGTGCGAGGTGTCTTCGCAGGCGATGTGGCAACGGCCGCAGCCAATGCAGGCGTCCTGGTCGATGTGGGCGATCGATTTGTAGTTGATGTCCAGGTATTTCCAGTCAGTGGTGTGCCCCACGGCCAGGCCGCGGAACGCTTCGAGGCTGCTGTGGCCGTGCTGGTCCATCCAGCGTGACAGGCCGTCTTTCATGTCTTCGACGATGCGGAACCCATGCAGCATCGCCGCGGTGCACACCTGCACGGCGCCGCTGCCCAGGGCGATGAATTCGGCGGCGTCGCGCCAGTTGCCGATGCCGCCGATGCCGCAAATCGGCAAGCCCCGGGTTTGCGGGTCGCGGGCGATTTCAGCCACCATGTTCAAGGCAATCGGCTTGACCGCCGACCCGCAGTAGCCGCCATGGGTGCTCTGGTCGCCGACGATGGGGTGGGCCACCATGCGGTCCAGGTCGACGCTGGTGATCGAATTGATGGTGTTGATCAGCGACACCGCATCGGCACCGCCGCGATGGGCGGCGCGGGCTGACTGGCGGATGTCGGTGATGTTGGGCGTCAGCTTGACGATCACCGGCAGCGAGCAATAGGTCTTGCACCAGCGGGTGACCTGCTCCACGTATTCCGGCACCTGGCCAACGGCGGCGCCCATGCCGCGCTCGGGCATGCCGTGGGGGCAGCCGAAATTGAGCTCGATGCCGTCAGCGCCGGTGGCTTCCACAAGCGGCAGGATGAACTTCCACGATTCTTCCACGCACGGCACCATCAGCGACACGATCAGCGCGCGGTCGGGCCAGTCCTTTTTCACTTGGGTGATTTCGCGCAGGTTGATCTCCAGCGAGCGGTCGGTGATCAGCTCGATGTTGTTGATGCCCTGCACCACGCGGTTGGCGCCGTAATGCGCCGAATAGCGCGACGACACGTTGACCGCCGCCGGGTCCTCGCCCAGGGTTTTCCATACCACCCCGCCCCAGCCCGCTTCGAATGCGCGAACCACGTTGTACGCCTTGTCGGTCGGTGGCGCGGAGGCCAGCCAGAATGGGTTCGGGGCCTTGATGCCGGCGAACACGATGGACAGATCGGCCATTTATGCAGCCTCCACGTTGAGCATGAGTTGGGCATGAATGGCCTCGGCGGCCAGCTTGCCGTGCTGCACCGCCTGCACGGTGAGGTCCTGCCCGAGCGCTGTACAGTCGCCGCCGGCATAGACACCCGCAAGGTTGGTGCGCAACTGCGCATCAACGCGCAGGCGCTCGCCATCGCGGCCCAGTTGCGCCGCCAGCGGGTCGCTGAGGCTGGCCTCGTCGAAGCGTTGGCCGATGGCTTTGAAGATCGCGTCGGCCGCCAGCTCGAAGGTTTCCCCGGTGTCTTGTAGCCCCCCCGCCACCGGCTGCGTGCGGGCAAAGCGCATACCGCACACGCGGCCCTGGTCATCCAGCAGCACGGCGTCTGGACGCGCCCAGGTGTGCAGCCGCACCTGGTCATGCTTGGCGATATCCTGCTCGTGGGCGGTGGCGCCCATTTCGGCAATGCCACGGCGGTACACCACATTCACATCACGGGCGCCAAGGCGGCTCATCTGTACGGCCATGTCGATGGCGGTATTGCCGGCGCCCAGCACCAGGCAACGGTCGGCCAGCGGCAGGCGGCTGAGGTCGTCGGCCTGGCGCAACTCACGGATATAGTCGGTGGCCGCCAGCAAGCCCGGGGCATCTTCGTCGGGCAGGCCCAGTTGGCGCACGGCGTTCAGGCCCAGACCAAGGAACACGGCGTCGTACTGCTGATGCAGCTCGGTCAGGGTGAGGTTGGCGCCCAGGCGCTGCGCGTAGCGTATTTCGATGCCGCCAATGCCCAGCAGAAACTCCACTTCACGCTGGGCGTAGTCGTCCACCAGCTTGTAGCGGGCGATGCCGTATTCATTCAGGCCGCCTGGCTTCTCCTGCGCCTCGAACACCACCACCTCGTGGCCGTGCATGGCCAGCCGGTGCGCACAGGACAACCCGGCAGGGCCAGCACCCACCACGGCAACGCGCTTGCCGGTGGCCGGGGAGCGCTGGAATGGGTGTTGGCTAAAGCCTGCGTTGTCGATGGCGTAGCGCTGCAACTGGCCGATCAGCACCGGCGCGCACTCCTGGGCGTTGTTACGCACGCAGGCTTGCTGGCAGAGAATCTCGGTGGGGCACACCCGGGCGCAGCTGCCACCCAGAATGTTGGCCGAAAGGATGCGTTCGGCAGCGCCTTGCAGGTTGTCATCGCTGATGCGGTGGATGAACGACGGGATATCGATCTCGCTGGGGCATGCGTTGACGCATGGGGCGTCGAAGCAGTACAGGCAGCGGGCGCTCTCGACGGCGGCCTGGCGGGCGGTAAGCGGTGGCGCGAGGTCGCTGAAGGCCTCGGCGAGCTGGTCGGCGCCGGCCCGGGGGCGCGGCAAATGGTTCAGGGCGTCGATCACGGTTGTTAGCCTCTCTCTTTTTTATGGGTACAGGCGGCGGTTACCCGCCCGTCCGTTGTTGGGGGATGGCAGTCAACAGGGGTAGCTCTATTGTTATGGGGTGGCGCAGTGCCTGGTCAGCGCTTGACCGGCACGGCGCGCTGCTGCTCGGCGCGCCGCTCCAGCACCTCGTACACCGAGGGGTACGCTGGGCGCTGCACGTAACGCCCAGCGCCCGGCGTGGCACGCAAATCGCCATCGGCCCAAAGCAGGTTGCCCTGGCTGATGGTGTGGCTGGGCACCCCGCGCACCGTGCGGCCTTCGAAAATGTTGAAGTCGACCTTTTGGTGGTGGGTGCTTGCACTGATGGTGCGTGTGCCCTGCGGGTCCCACAGCACCAGGTCGGCATCGGCGCCCACGCGGATGGCGCCCTTGCGCGGGAACAGGTTGAAAATCTTCGCCGTGTTGGTGGAGGTCAGTGCAACGAACTCGTGCATCGACAGCCGCCCGGTGTTCACCCCTGCGTCCCACAGCACCGCCATGCGGTCCTCGATACCTGCGGTGCCATTGGGGATGCGGCTGAAGTCATCGCGGCCCATGGCTTTTTGCTCAGCGCAGAAGCAGCAATGGTCGGTGGCGGTGGTGTGCAGGTTGCCCGATTGCAGGCCGCGCCACAGCGCCTCCTGGTGCTCGCGCGGGCGGAACGGTGGGCTCATCACGTAGCCGGCGGCAGTGGCCCAGTCGGGGTCGCGGTACACGCTGTCATCGAGCAGCAGATGGCCTGGCAGCACCTCGCCGTATACCGGCTGGCCCTTGGCCCGGGCATAGGCGATTTCATCCAGCGCCTCGCGGCTGGAAATATGCACCAGGTACAGCGGCGTACCGAGGGTTTCGGCAATACGGATGGCGCGGCTGGCGGCCTCGCCTTCAACCTGCGGCGGGCGCGACAGCGGGTGGGCTTCGGGGCCGGTCATGCCTTGGGCGATCAGTTTTTTCTGCAGGTGGTAGACCAGCTCGCCGTTCTCGGCATGCACCGTTGGTACCGCACCCAGTTGCAGGCAGCGCTCGAAGCTCGCCACCAGGGTGTCGTCGGCGGCCATGATGGCATTCTTGTAGGCCATGAAGTGCTTGAAGCTGTTCACCCCGTGGTTGGCCACCAGTTCGCCCATTTCTTCGGCGACCTGCTCGCTCCACCAGGTGATGGCAACGTGGAATCCGTAGTCACTGGCGCTTTTCTGCGCCCAGCCACGCCAGGTGTGGAAGGCTTCGAGCAGCGACTGCTGGGGGTTGGGGATGACGAAGTCGATGATCGAGGTAGTGCCGCCGGCAAGGCCTGCAGCGGTGCCGCTGAAAAAGTCCTCGCTGGCCACCGTGCCCATGAACGGCAACTGCATGTGGGTGTGCGGGTCGATGCCGCCGGGCATCAGGTACTGGCCGCTGCCGTCGAGCACTTCGCAGCCGATAGGGGCGTCGAGGTTTGCACCAATGGCACGGATCAGCCCGTCGGCACACAGAACATCGGCGGGGTAGCTTTCTTCGTGGGTGACCACGGTGGCACCACGGATCAACAGGGACATGCCGTCTTCCTCGCAGGCTGACCGGTCTTGGCCGGTTCTTGGAATTTTCTGCCAGTGCCTGGGGGCTCGAAGCAATCCTGTCAGGCCTGACAAGATTCGAGGCTAGTTGCTGATCGGATATTGATCAAGAAAAAATATAAGCAAATTACAATTTAGATAACTAACTGATAAACAAGGAATATTTATACAAATCACCAAAACGAAGCAGGCCCTCACCATTTTGACGCACTTGACAGGAAGCCAAAATGAGCAAGATTTTCTACGCAAATTCAGCTGTTTGAAAACCTTCGGCAAGGCGCAGATCACGCCTGAGGTTTTACCGGCCGCACCGCTTTGAACCACAGCGTGGCGGCCCATTCGGCCAGCAAGCACCCGGCCCGTGATCCGGTGCGTTTGCCAGCGATGCTGAATTTGATTGCAAGTCAGTGAGTTACCTCCGGTCGGCGGCAGTGCGCCGGGAAGGCCATTGCCAACCCGGCACGTTTGTTGAAGGCGCAGGCCAACCGCCATGGCCGGACTGGAGGTGCAGTATTTGTGGTGCGTGTACTCCGGCCATCGCAACAGCCCGATGAGCGACAACGATAAGAAAAACCTGGAGAGCCCCATGCAACAGAGCAGATCGAAAGTGATCGAGCAGCACGGCCTGTTCGAGCTCGACGCCGCCGGCGACGTCCTCGACAGCCCTCGGTACAACCACGATATCGCCCCCACCAAGGTGCACCAGCGCACTTGGAACAAGTGGCACATCACCGCGCTGTGGGTAGGCATGTCCATCTGCGTGCCCACCTACACCCTGGGCGGCGTGCTCACGGCCTACTTCGGGCTGAGCGTGGGCGAGGCGTTGCTGGCTATCCTGCTGGCCAACCTGATCGTACTGATCCCGCTGACCCTCAACGCCTTCCCGGGCACCAAGTACGGCATCCCCTTCCCGGTGCTGCTGCGCTCTTCGTTCGGCATCATCGGCTCCAACGTACCGTGCCTGATTCGCGCCGTGGTGGCGTGCGGCTGGTTCGGTATCCAGACGATGTTCGGCGGGCTGGCCATTCACCTGTTCCTGGGCTCGATATCGCCGGAATGGAAGGCCTTGGGCGGCACTGGCGAGGTGATCGGTTTCATGCTGTTCTGGGCCTTGAACCTGTGGGTGGTGCTGCGCGGCGCCGAGTCGATCAAGTGGCTCGAAACGCTATCGGCACCGCTGCTGGTGGCGGTGGGCTTTGGCCTGCTGGTGTGGGCATTGCCGCACATGTCGATGACTGAACTGCTGGCCCAGCCGCCCAAGCGCCCGGAAGGCGCCAGCGTGGTCAGTTACTTCTGCGCGGGGCTTACCGCCATGGTGGGCTTCTGGGCGACGCTTTCGCTGAACATCCCCGACTTCAGCCGCTACGCAAAAAGCCAGAAAGACCAGATTCTGGGGCAGATTTTCGGTTTGCCGCTGACCATGTTTTTGTTCGCGGCACTTGGGGTCATCATGACCGCCGCCTCGGCGTCGCTGGTGGGCGAAACGGTGTCCGACCCGGTCAGCCTGATTGGCCGCATTCAGAGCCCAGGCTGGGTGGCGCTGGCCATGGCGCTGATCGTCATCGCCACGCTTTCGACCAACACCGCGGCCAACATCGTCTCGCCGACCAACGACTTCCAGAACATCGCCCCACGTCTGATCGGCCGCACCCGTGCGGTGTGGTTGACCGGTTTCATCGGCCTGGCGCTGATGGGCCATGAGCTGCTCAAGAAACTCGGCTGGATCGTCTCCGACCTGAGCCTTGAGAGCGTGTACTCCAACTGGCTGCTGGGCTATTCGAGCCTGCTTGGGCCCATCGCCGGGATCATGGTGGTGGACTACTTCCTGATTCGCCGCCAGCGCCTGGACCTGGCCGGGCTGTACCGTGACGACGTGTACCCAGCCTGGAACCGCGCAGGGTTTATCGCCTTTGCCGTGCCGGTGGCACTGACCGTGCTGGCTATCGGCAACGCCCGTTTCAGCTGGTTCTACGACTACGGCTGGTTCACCGGTTCCTTGCTCGGTGGCGGGTTGTACTACGCCCTCGGTCGCCTCGCAGTGCGCGGGCCGGTGCCAGTGGCCAAGCCGCTGCCCTGATCAACAGCCGACCCTAACGCGCATTTGCTTTTGCAGATAAAAACAGCCTGAGGAGAGACACCCATGAGCACTCCCGCCAAGCACGTCTTGCAGTCCACCGAACACCACGTCAACAGCGCTCGGCTATGGCAATCGCTGATGGACCTGGCGCAACTGGGCGCCACGCCCAAGGGCGGGGTGTGCCGGCTGGCACTCACCGACCTCGACCGCCAGGCCCGCGACCTCTTCGTGACATGGTGCACTGAGGCCGGCTGCAGCGTCAGCATCGATGCGGTGGGCAACATTTTTGCCCGCCGCCCGGGGCGCAACCCCAAGCTGGCCCCGGTGATGACCGGCAGCCATATCGACACCCAACCCACCGGCGGCAAGTTCGACGGCTGCTTCGGGGTAATGGCTGGGCTTGAAGTACTGCGCACGCTCAACGACCTCGGCGTGGAAACCGAGGCACCGCTGGAGGTGGTGGTGTGGACCAACGAAGAAGGGTCACGTTTTGCGCCCTGCATGATGGGCTCGGGGGTGTTCGCCGGTAAATTCACCCTCGAAGAAACCCTGGCCAAGCGCGACGCCCAGGGCGTGAGCGTTGGCGAGGCGCTCAACGCCATTGGCTATGCCGGCGAACGCGCCGTGCTGGGCCACCCGGTGGGTGCGTATTTCGAGGCGCATATCGAGCAGGGCCCGATTCTTGAAGACCAGGCAAAAACCATCGGCGTGGTGCTCGGCGCCCTCGGCCAGAAATGGTTCGACCTGACCCTGCGCGGCGTCGAGGCCCACGCCGGCCCCACCCCGATGCACCTGCGCAAGGACGCCCTGGTTGGCGCTGCCGCCGTGGTGGAGGCAGTCAACTGCACCGCCCTCGCCCACCAGCCGCATGCCTGCGGTACGGTCGGCTGCCTGCAGGCCTACCCAGGCTCGCGCAACGTGATCCCCGGCGAGGTGCGCATGACGCTCGATTTTCGCCACCTCGAGAGCGAGCACTTGCAAGCGATGATCAGCGAAGTACAAGCCGTCATCGAGGCGACTGCAGCCAAGCATGGGTTGAGCTACGAGTTGGTACCCACTGCTGATTTTCCGGCGCTGTACTTTGACCGAGGGTGTGTCGATGCGGTGCGCGAGTCGGCGAGCGCGCTGGGCCTGGGGCACATGGACATCGTCAGTGGTGCAGGGCATGACGCAATATTCCTGGCCGAGCTAGGGCCGGCGGGGATGATTTTCGTGCCGTGTGAAGGGGGTATCAGCCACAACGAAATCGAGAACGCCACACCGCAGGACCTGGCGGCAGGCTGTGCGGTGCTGCTGCGGGCGATGCTGGCGGCTTCGGAGGCCATTGCCAGCGGCCGGTTGGCTGCTTGAGGCGTTGTTGAGACACAGCGCTCGCCCATCCCCATATCGATGCCGTCTACGCGGTCAGTGTAGGAGCGGCCTTGTGTCGCGAAAGGGCTGCAAAGCAGCCCCAGGATCTGAGCAACCACCAGAATCGCTGGGGCTGCTTTGCAGCCCTTTCGCGACACAAGGCCGCTCCTACACAATCAAAAGCAACTTGCCCGAAACCATAGAATCTCCCACAGAGACCGTGCTCAACCGCAACATTGCTGGTTGGACCCAGTCCTGTGGGAAATGATAGGCAATTGTGACGAGCGGGCTTGTACAAAACCGTAGAATCTCCCACAGGATGTCAGTCAGATATCTCTATCTCGGGCTGGCGCAGTATTTGTGGGAGCTGGCGATAGCCTGCGATGCGCTGCGCAGCGGCGCTCGATCTCGCAGACAACGGTATACTCGGCGGCCTCTTCAACCCGGACCCGCCCTCTCCATGCGCCAAGCCCTGCTCATTGTCGACGTGCAATCCACCTTCAGCCCTTCGGAAAAACTGGTTGATGGCATCCGCGCACTGTCGGCCAACATTCCCGCCATCGCCTCCATCGAGCTGCATGACGAGCAGGTCACGCCGTTCCAGCGCCAGCTTGGCTGGCACCCGGCAAGCGACGATATCGCGCTGGTGGAAGCCGACCAGGTGTTCGTCAAACACGGCTACGGGCAAAGCCCGGAAGCGATTGCCTACCTGAAGGGGTTGGGGGTGGAGCGCGTGCTGGTGTGCGGGCTGCAAACCGAAACCTGCGTGCTCGCCGCAGGTTTTGCCCTGTTCGATGCAGGGCTGTGCCCCACGCTGGTGACCGACCTGACCATGGGCTCGTCGCTGGACCGCTCCGGCCAGATCGGCATCGACCTGTGGAAGCACCATTTCGGCCAGGTCACTACCGCAGCTGAGGTGGTAGCTGGTCTTCACGCGAATCAATCATCCTCAATCGAATCCCGCCAGGCCTAACCAAATAAGCTGGCTTGGTAGGCCTGCCACCGGGCATACCAAGCCAGCCTTCACTCAGGTCAGCGTTCTACGAACGTTGCCGGGACGGCACCGGGAATGCCCACACCGGTGCATATCACCGATATGGACAAGTAACCATCCTGCATCCGCAGCATGTACCACCCATTCGGTTGAACGCCGGCATGTGGGGGCACGGCCACACAGTTATCCACTTCCCAGACCCCATTGTTTTTGCGGCCAGTTAGCCCTGTGGCGATGACAGCGGGCACACTCGAGTCATAAATTTCAGTCGTCATGTTGGTTTCCTTCCAGTCAAGTTAGGTAGCTGTGGGTCTCCGGAGCTCCGTCTGGCGCTGACTCCGCCCGCGCATCCCTGGCCCACATCCTCACGCTATCGAGTTGCCGCAACCCGGTGAAGTAGCGTTACCGTAACCCTCAGGGGGTCTGGGGATACGGGCCTTCAACGAACGCCCCAAGGGCCAGGTCGAAATGCAGGATGGTCGTGTTACCGGCACTCGGCTTCACCGCGGCATAACGGCCGAATTGCAGGCTTGTCGGCCTTGCCGCCACGCGCGGGGCGCTGGTCAATACGGGGGCGGCCGGCCTCAGCAGAACCCGTGGCAGCGTGCTGCCATTACCGATTCCGCTGCCCACGAACACCCATAGCAGCGGCTCGGTGCTGGCCACGATCTGGGTCTGCATCCGCTGGGCAGTGAAGTAGCGCAATGGCGAGGGGTGCTCGGCCCGGCCCGCCGCTTTCCAGTAGACAAAACCGGCAAGGCCAGCCTGCACGGGCCGCGCATTGGGCGGCGCGTCGAAGTACAGGCTCAGGTAACCAGGCAAGCCGGCCCCGTCCTCACTGATGCTTCGGCCATCGAAACGGTAGGCACGGCCAGTTTGTGCGCTATGGGAGGCGCTCATGACCACCTCCCCAAGGGGCAAAACCCACTGGTTGGAAACGTACAGCTCGCGATCGAGTTCCAATATCAGCTCGGCGCTGTCCACCAGTGGCAACTCCAGTGCCACCGCCACCACCATCGCCTCGGTTGGCGACGACGGTTCCGGCAGCACCACGATGATCTGCTGCCCTGTATCGATGAGAAACTGCCTGGCCTCATCGTTGACAGACAAGGTCAGTTGCAGGGGCGCCGCCATGCCTGCCGGGCTCAGCAGAAACCAGGCAAGCAAGGCAATCCGCAGCCGGTAAACAGACATGCACACCTCTGCCCGAAAGAAAGACACCCGTATGCGCCCCAGGCGTATACGGGTGTCGTTGCAACACAACAGGCCGATCAGCGCGGCGAGTTGATGATGGTGCCGATGGTCGACCCAGAACTGACCGGGTTCACCGACGCAGCGCCAGGCCGGTTGCTGATGGCATAGGTGCTTGGCAGAACCTGCAGCTCATACTTGATGGCGCTGGCAGAGAAAGCGAAGGTGCAGCCTGGCGCCGATACGCTTGCCTGCACATTGCCGGACTTCAGGGACCTCTGCGCGGCCACGAGCAAAATGTTATCCAGTGGTTTCATCACAATGGACCCTTGCGGGTTCAGGGTGAATGCACAGAACGGCAGGTACTTGTCACCCTGAGGAGTCGCCACCAACCCTGCAAGCCCCACGGTCAGTGGCGGAGTGCCGGCCGGGCGGTTGTTGAACAACCCCAGGCTGTCAGCCGGTACGCCCGTCACGCCACCCGAAACGAAGCCGCCGCTGGGATTGAACGTCTGGGCATTGCCGAGCGACAGTTCGCCGGAAGTCTTCTCCATTTCGATGGTGGTATTGGCCGCGATATCACGCTGAGTGGTCACGTACAGCTTGTACTTGGGGGTGTATTCGATAGCGACCTTGCCGAAGATATCGCCAAAGGGCACCGAGAACCAGGTGGGTACACCGGCAGTGAGCTGGTTGGGCCCCTCTGCCCCTTTGAAGCCAAGCAAGTAGTAACCCTGCTTCTGCAACTGCTCCAGCACCTCCATTTCCGGGGCCGAATTGAAGTCGAAATTCATCGCGAATGTAGTCATGGCGTCACCTGTCGATCCTTAACACATTGAGGTTTGCCAGCCCTTGATTGCTCCTGGCTGACGATCGAACCACCGCCTGGCCTACATCCTTCCCTGGCCAGACCGGTGGGCTCGAGAGCAAACCTAACAAGCGTCATGCAGCGGGATAAGTAGCGTTACCGTAACGCCTGCGCACTGTGGGTGGGCGCGTTGAGAAACGCTTGCAAGGCGTCGCAGATCGACAACGCCATGGCCTGCTGGTGGGTAAGCGCCAGGTGCGCGGCGCCGTCGAACTGCTCTGACCAGGCCAGGCAACCGGACTGCACCTCGATCACCCGCACACAGGTCCGAACCCGCTCGGCATCGACATGCACACTGCCCTCAAGGCGGTGGCAAGACTTGTCCTCCAACGCCCGCTCGCTACCGTGTTCGATGATGATTCGCCGGCCGAGATTCTTGTACAGCAGGTGGGTCAGTTCCTCGTGCAGCCCGAGGGCGAAATACTCACCATGGGCATCCGCGGACACGCATTTGAACGGGCTGACAGCGAATGCACCCGCATCAGGCCGATTGAGCGCGGGGGCGCGCCTGCGCTGGAAAACCGGCATGTAGCAGCCCAGAGGCACCACGATTTCAATGCATGCCAGGCATTCAGGGGCTGCATAGTGGTTTTTCAGTTTCGTCCGCAGGCGCCCGACCTGCACCCTGACGACAGGGTCTTCGCCGGGGCTGTAGTGCAGCGGATCGCGGTCGAAAACGCCGATGCCGATGGCGTATTCGCTGGTGTCCCGGGCGCAATCGGTAATGGCCCGTTCGACCAGATACGCCAACAACCGGCTCATTCGCGGAGACTTGTGAAACGTATCACTGGCCAAGAGCGCGTCCCTGGCCGCACGGATGTCTTCAACGGCAACGCGATCGCGTCCAATACACGTTAGATGTGCATCAGCCATGGCATGAATTTCCTCTGCGTCCTTACATGGAAAATGGTGCGCATGCCGTGTGACTGAATTCGCTACATCCGTGTATCTGCGTTGTTGCCATACGGCATCCCAGCAACGGCAAGCAACCGCACCCACCTGCGTGCGCAGTTGCAGTCTTGGCGCCTGGGCACAGTTTATCGCTGGGGTGGGGCACCGGGCAGTAACGTTACGGTAGCCACCGGGAGGCCATCAGGGCTGCTTAGCAGCCCAACGCGGGGCAAGCCCGCTCGCCACACAGAGATGATGGCGATTTTGCGCCATCCATCACTGTCGCAGCGGGCTGCGGCCTATGGGAGCTTGCCAAGCTCAGCGCGAGCTGTGCAAACCGGCAGCCCTGGCCCGCGCTGCGTGCAGTTTCTTGTAGCTCTCCACAAGGCGCAGGTGGCGGTCCAGGCCCTCAAGCTTGGTGCTGGTCGGGGTCAGGCCATAGAAGCGTACGCTGCCATCGACCGAACCCAACGCCGCGTCCATGCGCACATCACCAAACATGCGGCGCAGGTTGGCTTCGTAGTCGGCCATTTCCAGATCGTCGTCCAGCACCACCTCCAGCACCACGTTCAGCGCCTGGTAGAACAGGCCGCGTTCGACGGTGTTGTCGTTGAATTGCAGGAACATCTCCACCAGCTCCTTGGCATCGTCAAAGCGCTGCAAGGCCAGGTGCGTGAGCAGCTTCAGCTCAAGAATGGTCAGTTGCCCCCACACCGTGTTGTCGTCGAACTCGACGCCAATCAGCGTGGTGATGGTGGTGTAATCGTCCACCTCGGCGTTGTCCAGGCGCTTTAGCAACAGCTTCAGCGAGCGGTTGTCGAGCTTGTGCAGGTTGAGAATGTCACTGCGGAAACCCAGCGCGCGGTTGGTGTTGTCCCAGATCAGGTCCTCGACCGGGTAGATTTCCGAATAGCCCGGCACCAGAATGCGGCACGCAGTGGCGCCCAGGTCGTCGTAGACGGCCATGTACACCTCCTTGCCCTGCTCCTCGAGGATGCCGAACAGCGTGGCGGCCTCCTGCGCATTGGCGTTTTCGCCGCTGGCGCTGAAGTCCCACTCGACGAACTCGAAGTCTGCCTTGGCGCTGAAGAAGCGCCACGACACCACACCGCTGGAGTCGATGAAGTGTTCGACGAAGTTGTTCGGCTCGGTCAGCGCGTGGCTTTCGAAGGTCGGCTGTGGCAAGTCGTTGAGGCCTTCGAAGCTGCGCCCTTGCAGCAGTTCGGTGAGGCTGCGCTCAAGCGCCACTTCAAGGCTTGGGTGGGCGCCGAACGAGGCGAATACGCCACCGGTGCGCGGGTTCATCAAGGTCACGCACATGACCGGGAATTCCCCGCCCAGCGACGCATCCTTGACCAGCACCGGGAAGCCCTGCTCCTCCAGCCCCTGAATACCGGCAACGATGCCAGGGTATTTGGCCAGTACCTCCTGCGGCACATCCGGCAGGCACAGCTCGCCTTCGAGGATTTCGCGCTTCACCGCCCGCTCGAAGATCTCCGACAGGCACTGCACTTGCGCCTCGGCCAGGGTGTTGCCGGCACTCATGCCGTTGCTCAGGTAGAGGTTTTCGATCAGGTTGGACGGGAAGTACACCGTCTCACCGTCCGACTGGCGTACGAACGGCAGCGAGCAGATGCCGCGCTCCTTGTTGCCGGAGTTGGTGTCGTACAGGTGCGAACCGCGCAGCTCGCCGTCGGGGTTGAAGATTTCCAGGCAGTAGGCATCGAGAATTTCCGCCGGCAGCGCGTCTTTCGGGCCGGGCTTGAACCACTGCTCGTTGGGGTAATGCACGAACGCCGCATTGGCGATGTCCTCACCCCAGAACTGGTCGTTGTAGAAGAAGTTGCAGTTCAGCCGCTCGATGAACTCGCCCAGCGCCGAGGCCAGCGCGGCCTCTTTGGTCGCGCCCTTGCCGTTGGTGAAGCACATCGGCGACTGTGCGTCGCGCACATGCAGCGACCACACGTTGGGCACGATATTGCGCCACGAGGCGATCTCGATCTTCATCCCGAGGCCGGCCAGGATCGCCGACATGTTGGCGATGGTCTGCTCCAGCGGCAGGTCCTTGCCGGGGATGCAGGTGCGCGTGTCGGACACCGGCATCAGCAGCGCCTGGGCATCGGCGTCGAGGTTGTCGACCTGCTCGATGATGAACTCGGGGCCGGTCTGCACCACCTTCTTCACCGTGCAGCGGTCGATGGAGCGCAGGATGCCCTGGCGGTCCTTGTCGCTGATGTCCTCGGGGAGCTCGACCTGGATCTTGAAAATCTGGTTGTAGCGGTTTTCCGGGTCGACGATGTTGTTCTGCGACAGGCGAATATTCTCGGTCGGGATATCGCGGGTCTGGCAGTACAGCTTGACGAAGTACGCCGCGCACAGCGCCGAGGAGGCAAGGAAGTAATCGAACGGCCCAGGCGCCGAGCCATCGCCCTTGTAGCGGATGGGTTGGTCGGCGATTACCGTGAAGTCGTCGAACTTGGCTTCAAGACGAAGGTTGTCGAGAAAATTGACCTTGATTTCCATGCGAAGGGGTACCAGAAAGCGGGGCGGAAAATGCCGCGCATTATCCGGGATTTTTGCCGGGAAGTGTTGCTGGGTGTTTGCAGCGCTGATACTCACGGACGGGCGGGCCTGACCGGGCCAGTTGCTGAACCCGGTCATTGGCGCCGCCTGGCGGGTTCAGGCCTGGGTGTCGACCATACTGCCCGAGCTGGCGCTACCGAGCTTGACCAGGGCCTCCAGCAACTGCGCTGTGGCCGCCTGGATCTGGCCGCTCAAGGTGGCGATGCTGGCCTGCTTGGCCATGACCTGCGGCAGCTTGATACTGTCATCGACCTTCTGCGCCATAAGCGCTGCCAGTTGCTTCTGCTCTTCGGCCATCTGTTTCTGCAACTCTTTGATCATCTCGCGCAGTTGCTTGATGTGCGCAGGCTCGTCGCTTTGCGGCTCGCTGGCCGCAGCCTTCTTTTGCGCCTCGGTCACCGAAGACCCCAGCGCCAGCGCGGTGCCGTCAATCTGCAACGAGGTCTGCTTGCCTTCGCTGCTGTCATCCGCAGCCGCTGTGGTGAGCGGTTGGGTGGCGGCCGGGTTGCTGATGCTGATACCGCTGATACCTGCCATGCCCGTGATCTCCGTAAATTGGACGTGTCGATAAGCGCACTATCGGCAGCGCCACGCCAGGCTTGAGCGCCAGCGCGCGATAAATTTGCCAGCCGCCCATTCGTCCACCTGATACCCAAGCCCTGTCCGGGTGCCGTCAAGGCCCCGGCCGGGCGCTCCGATCAGCCCAGCACGAGATGGCAATGACCAAGACCCGTTCCCGCAAAGCCCTGTACATAGGCCTGCCCCTGGCCCTGGCGGTTGCCCTGGGCAGCGCCGCCGGCTACCTCTACTGGCAGCAAAAGGACGCCGGCTACCCGCACAAGATCGTCGAACAGGCCACAGCCCTGCATGAGCACATGCTGTCGTTCGACAGCCACGTTACCGTGCCGCTGGACCTGGGCAGCGCCGGCAACGAGCTGGACAAGGACGGGCCAGGCCAGTTCGACCTGGTCAAGGCTGGCCGTGGTCGCCTGTCGGGGGCCGCGCTGACGGTGTTTGGCTGGCCGGAAATCTGGAACGGCGAGAACGCCCCGCACCGCCCTACCCCGGGCTTTGTCGACGCCGCCCGGCACGAGCAGGAAGTGCGCTACAAGATCATCACCGGCATGGTCCGCGACTTCCCCAACCAGGTCGGCATTGCCTACACCCCGGCAGATTTGCGCCGCCTCAATGGCGAAGGCAAGTTCGCCATTTTCATCAGCATGCTCAACGCCTACCCGCTGGGCCATGACCTGAGCCAGCTCGACCTGTGGGCTGCGCGCGGCATGCGCATGTTCGGTTTCAGCTACACCGGCAACAATGACTGGGCCGATTCGTCGCGCCCGCTGCCGTTCTTCAACGACACCGCCGACGCCTTGGGCGGGCTGTCGCCGCTGGGCGAGCAGGCGGTAGCTCGGCTGAACGACCTTGGGGTGATCATCGACGTCTCGCAAATGTCCACGCTGGCCCTTGAAGACGTCGCCCGCCTGTCGCGCGCGCCGCTGGTGGCTTCGCACTCGGCGCCCCGCGCCCTGGTGGACATCCCGCGCAATCTGTCCGACAAGGAAATGCAGCTGATCCGCGACAGCGGCGGCGTGATCCAGGTGGTCGGTTTCGGCCAGTACCTCAAGCCCCTGAGCAAGCCGGTGCTGGACAAACTCGACGCGCTGCGCGCGCGCTTTGACCTGCAACCGCTGCAAGGCCTGGCCAATGCCTTGATGCCAGGCGATGCCGTCATCGCCATCTGGCCCGAGGCGCGCTTTGGCGAATACGCAGGCTCCCTGTACGGCATCCTTGAAGAAGAACCCAAGGCCACCCTCAAGCAATACGTCGATGCCATCGACTACACCGTGAAAAAAGTCGGTATCGACCACGTCGGCATCAGTTCGGACTTCAACGACGGCGGCGGCCTGGAAGGCTGGAAGGACGTCAGCGAAATCCGCAATGTCACCGCCGAGCTGCTGACCCGTGGCTACAGCGAAACCGACATCGCCAAGCTCTGGGCAGGCAACTTTCTGCGCACCTGGGAACAGGTACAAAAATCCGCCCGCCCCGTCGCCAACCGCTGAGCATTACCCGATGAGCAACCGCCGTACCTTTCTCAAACAGGCAAGCGTACTGGCCGCAAGCCTGCCATTGCTGGCCCATGGGCAAACCCCTGCCAGCAAACCGCTGAGCGGCGCAGACAAGTGGCGCAACCTGCGTGAACTGTTCCCGCTGGACCCAAGCATCGCCCACTTCGCCAACTTTCTGGTCACCGCTCACCCGCGCCCGGTGCAAGCGGCCATCGACCGTCACCGCGCCGACCTGGACCGCAACCCGGCGGCGCTGATGGACTGGGAAAGCCAGTACGAATGGCAGCGCGAAGACGAGGTGCGCGAGTGGGCCGGGCGCTACCTGGAAGTCGGCCCGCGGCAGATCGCGCTGACCGGCAGCACCACCGAGGGCCTGGCGCTGATCTACGGCGGCCTGCAAGTCGGCGCTGGCCAGGAAATTCTGGTCACCGAGCACGAGCATTATTCAGCGCAAAAGGCCCTGGCCTTCCGCACCCAGCGCCAAGGCACCGCAGTGCGCAGCATCCGCCTGTTCGACGACCCCTGGACGGTGTCCACCGACCAGGTGCTGAGCACCTTGGACAAGGCCATCAAACCCCACACCCGGGTGCTGGGCATGACCTGGGTGCATTCGGGCAGCGGCGTCAAACTGCCGGTGGGCGAGATCGGCGAACTGGTGCGCCAGCACAACCGCAACCGCAGTGAAGCCGAGCGCATTCTGTATGTGGTCGACGGCGTGCACGGCTTTGGGGTCGAAAACGCGCGCTTTGCCGACTTCAAGTGCGACTACTTCATTGCCGGCACCCACAAATGGATGTTCGGCCCGCGCGGCACCGGCATCATCTGCGCGGCCTCGACCGGCATGGAGCACCTTACGCCGACCATCGCCACGTTCTCTCGCGACGAAGACTTCGCCACCATCATGACCCCAGGCGGCTACCACGCCTTCGAACACCGCTGGGCCGCAGGCGAAGCTTTCAAGCTGCACCTGCAACTGGGCAAGGCCGATGTGCAGCAGCGCATCCACCAACTCAACGGCCTGTTCAAGGAGCGCCTGAGCGAGCACCGGCAGATCCAGGTGGTGACGCCGCGCAGCGAACGCTACTCGGCAGGCTTCAGTTTCTTCCGCATCAAGGACCGTGACCCCGACGCCGTCGCCGCCCACCTCACCGCCAACAAGGTGATGTGCGATGCGGTGTACCGCGATGTCGGCCCGGTCATCCGCCTGGCGCCGAGCCTGCTCAACGATGAGCAGCAGATCGACCGCGCCATGGCCCTGATCACCCAGCAACTTTGAACAAGGCAGCATCATGAACGCACCGTTGTATCGACTGACCTTGGCCGCCGCAGTGGCCTTATGCAGCCTGCCAGCCCTGGCTGCACAACCTGCCGGCAAACCCGGCACCGTGTTTCGCGATTGCAGCAAGGCATGCCCGGAAATGGTTGTGCTGCCCGCAGGCACGTTCACCATGGGCACACCGGACGATGAAATGGGCCGCCAGGACGACGAAAGCCCACAGCACCCGGTAACCTTCGCCAAGCCTTTTGCCATCAGCCGCTTCCAGGTGACTGCCGGGGAATGGGACGCCTACCTCAAGGCCACCGGGGTGAAGATCCCCGACGGCGATGACCGCCCAGGCCGGCGCTGTACCGCCAGCAAGCCCAGCTACCAGCAGGGCCCGCGCCAACCAGCGGTGTGCATGAGCTACGCGGAGATCGAGCAGTACGTGCAGTGGCTGTCGCGCAGCACCGGCAAGCGCTACGCCATGGTCAGCGAAGCGCAGCGCGAATATGCAGCCCGCGCCGGCAGCACCGGCCCATTCCCTTTCGAGCCTGACGCAAACTTTGAAATCAGCCAGTACGCCAACGTCTACGGGCCCAAGGACGGTTTCAGCTTCAGCTCTCCGGTCGGCAGCTTCCCGGCCAACGCGTTCGGCGTCTACGACATGCACGGCAACGTCTACGAATGGGTTGCCGACTGCTACCACGACAGCTACAGCGGCGCCCCGGCCGACGGCAGCGCGCGCACTGAGCCTGGCTGCCGGCAGATCGTGATTCGTGGCAACGACTGGGGCGAGGCGCCGATTTTCTCGCGCTCAGGCAACCGCAATACCACGGTGCGCGACGACCGTGGCGACTGGCTTGGTTTTCGTGTGATCCGCGAGCTCTGAAGCAACAGGCAGCGCTAAATTCTGCCCCCTCTGGCTCGTTCCTATCGGTGTACTTGCGCAGGACTCGGGCGCCCTTTCGCGGCGCCCATTCGACCATCCAAGGAACCGCAACCATGAGCCAGACAGCTTCGCCCGACACCATCCACGACCTCATCGGGGTCGGCTTCGGCCCCTCCAACCTGGCCTTGGCCATCGCCCTGGAAGAGCTTGCCGAAACCAACGGCCACGCCCTCGACGCACTGTTCATCGACAAGCAGACCGACTACCGCTGGCACGGCAACACCCTGGCCACCCAGAGCGAGCTGCAGATTTCCTTCCTCAAGGACCTGGTCTCGCTGCGCAACCCCACCAGCCCCTACAGTTTCGTCAACTACCTGCACCAGAAGCAGCGCCTGGCCGACTTCATCAACCTGGGCACCTTCTACCCGTGCCGCCTGGAGTTCAACGACTACCTGCGCTGGGCCGCCGACCATTTCGCCACCCAGGCGGTGTATGGCGAAGAAGTGCTGCGCATCGAGCCGGCACTCAACGATGGCAAGGTCGACCACCTGCGCCTGGTCTCGCGTGACCAGCAAGGCCGCGAATACACCCGCCGTGCCCGCTCCGTAGTAGTCGGCAGTGGCGGCACGCCGAAAATCCCAGAGGCGTTCCGCGCATTCAAGGATGACCCGCGGGTATTCCACCACTCGCAATACCTGGCCGGCCTGCAAAAACTGCCGTGCACCCAGGGCAAGCCCATGCGCATTGCCGTCATCGGCTCCGGCCAGAGCGCCGCCGAAGCGTTCATCGACCTGAATGACAGCTTCCCGTCGGTGAAGGTCGACATGATCCTGCGCGCCTCGGCACTCAAGCCTGCCGACGACAGCCCGTTCGTCAACGAAATCTTCGCCCCTGAATACACCGACTTGGTGTTCAACCAGCCCCACGCCGAGCGGGCAAAGTTGGTCAACGAGTACCACAACACCAACTATTCGGTGGTCGACGTCGACCTGATCGAGCGCATCTACGGCATTCTGTATCGCCAGAAAGTCGCCCATCAGTACCGCCACCACGTGCTGTGCCGACGCGATATCGAACAAGTGGTCAACACTGCCGAAGGTATCGAGCTGACCCTGCGCGACCTGGCCACCGATGTGCGCCAGACCCACCGCTACGACGCCGTGATTCTGGCCACCGGCTACGAGCGCCGCTCGCACCGCGAGCTGCTGGCGCCGCTGCAACAGCACCTCAAGGACTTCGAGGTGGACCGCGACTACCGCGCCCTGGCCAGCCCCGAGTTCGCTGCCGGCGTTTACCTGCAAGGCTTCTGCGAGGCCTCCCACGGGCTTTCCGACACGCTGCTTTCGGTACTGCCGGCCCGCGCCCTGGAAATTGGCCAGTCGCTGTACCAGCATCTCGGCAACCAGGCCAGCAACGCCCCGGCCGCCCTGCGCGCAACCAGCGCCTGACCACGGGAACCCACCGATGAGCACTTCCAACCGTGGGGCCCTGCGCGAGCTGCTGGTCCTGCTCAAGCCGTTCTGGCCGATCGTCACCCTATCCATTGCCCTGGGCATGCTCGGCGGCCTGAGCGTGACAACGCTGCTGGCCACCATCAACGGCGCGTTGCATGCCGAAGGCGACCTGGGGCACAGCTTGATGCTGGGCTTCGCCGGTTTGTGCCTGCTGGCGCTGGTCAGCACGATTCTGTCGGACATCGGCACCAACTATGTCGGCCAGCACATCATCGCCAAGCTACGCAAGACGCTTGGCGAGAAGGTACTCGCCGCACCCATCGAGCAGATTGAACGCTTTCGCAGCCACCGGCTGATCCCGGTGCTGACCCACGACGTGGACACCATAAGCGACTTTGCCTTCGCCTTCGCGCCGCTGGCAATCTCGCTGACGGTGACACTGGGGTGCCTCGGTTACCTGGCGATGCTGTCATGGCCGATGTTCCTGCTGATGCTGGCGGCGATTGCGATTGGCACCACCGCCCAGTATTTCGCCCAGTCGGTCGGGGTGCGCGGCTTCATGGCCGCGCGCGACGCCGAGGACGATCTGCAACGCCAGTACAACGCGGTCGCAGGCGGCGCGAAGGAGCTGCGCATCCATCGCCCGCGCCGCCACCGCATGTTCGTCCACGGCATCCAGGCCACCGCCGACTTCATCTGCAGGACGCAGATCCGTTCGATCAATACCTTCGTCATCGCCAAGACCTTTGGCTCGATGCTGTTCTTCGTGGTGATCGGCGTGGCGCTGATGATGCACACCTCAGGGCCAGGCCAGGACAAGGCGGTGATCAGTGGCTTCGTGCTGGTGCTGCTGTACATGAAAGGGCCGCTTGAACACCTGATCGGCACATTGCCTATCGTCGGCCGCGCCGGCATCGCGTTCCAGCGTATTGCCGAGCTGTCCCGGCAGTTTTCCTCGCCGGAACCGCACCTGCTGCTCAGCGACGCACCGGCGCCTGCCGCCTCGGTGCGCAGCCTGGAGTTGGTCGACGTCACCTACGCCTTCGCGCCAGTGGGCGATGCCGCGCCGTTTCGCCTGGGGCCGGTCAACCTGCGCATCGAACAGGGCGAGATCATCTTCATCGTCGGCGAGAACGGATGTGGCAAGACCACGCTGATCAAGCTGCTGCTGGGGCTGTATGCGCCGCAACAGGGGCAGGTACTGCTGGATGACCAGGTGATCGAGGCCAGTGACCGGGACCAGTACCGGCAACTGTTCACCACCATCTTCGCCGATTACTACCTGTTCGACGATGTCATCCAGGGTGAGCAATCCATCCCCGAAGATGCAAACCAGTACCTGGAGCGGCTGGAGATTTCGCATAAGGTCAGAGTCGAGGACGGCAAGTTCACCACCACCGACCTGTCGACCGGCCAGCGCAAGCGCCTGGCGCTGGTCAATGCCTGGCTGGAGCAGCGTCCAGTGCTGGTGTTCGACGAGTGGGCAGCCGACCAGGACCCGACCTTCCGCCGGATTTTCTACACCGAGCTGCTGCCGGACCTCAAACGCATGGGCAAGACGATCATCGTGATTTCCCACGATGACCGCTACTTCGACATCGCCGACCAACTGGTGCGCATGCAAGCCGGTCGGGTCATCACCCAGAGCGTGCCGGCCTGACTGCAGCCCTCGCCGGGGCTGCACTGCAGCCCTACTGCCAAACGAGCGTCCACGGCCCGTGCAGTTGTGTTTTCCGGTTTTTACATCGTGATGCGTCTAATTATCACTTACTGGTCAATCTAGAAGAAAAACTGCCCGCTTCCTTCAGGAGTTGTTCCACTCATGTCTCACCTGAACTTGTCCCCACTGGCCCGAGCCCTACGTTCATCGCGCAGCCACCGCGCGGTACTGCCTGGCGCCGTGCTTGCGCTGATGCTGCTGGGGAGCAGCGCCGCGCACGCCGAACAGGTCTCGGTCAATATCGCCGCACAGCCGCTGTCCAGCGCCCTGCAGCAGTTGGGTCAACAGACCAACCTGCAGATCCTGTACAGCCCTGACTTGGTGCAGGGCCTGAAGTCCGCGCCGGTTTCCGGGTCGCTGTCCACCGAGCAAGCCCTGCAGCGCCTGCTGCAGGGTAGCGGCCTGTCCTACCGGGTCGATGGCAATACCGTCCTGCTGATGGCTCCGCCCACTGCCGGGGAGGCTGCGCTGGAACTGAGCCCGACGTCGATTTCCGGCATGGCGCCAGGTTCGGTCACCGAAGGCACCGGTCTGTACACCACCTACATGTCCAGTAGCTCGACGCGCCTGAACCTGACCCAGAAGGAAACCCCGCAGTCGGTCACCGTGGTCACCCGTCAGCGCCTGGACGACCAGAAGCTCACCAACCTGACCGAAGTTCTGGAAGCCACACCCGGTATTACTGTTCTGCGTACCGGCATCGGCGCCGAGAACGATACCTACTGGTCGCGCGGCTTCCAGATCAACAACTTCGAAGTCGACGGTGTACCGACCTCGCCACGCCTGGACAACACCACCCAGAGCACGGCGATGTACGACCGCGTCGAGATCGTGCGCGGCGCCACCGGCCTCATCAGCGGCACCGGCACTCCGTCGGCGACCATCAACATGATCCGCAAGCGCCCCACCGCAACCTTCCAGGGTAGCGTGACCGCCGAGGCCGGTAGCTGGGACCGCTACGGCACCGGCTTCGACGTCTCCGGCCCGCTCACCGAGACGGGCAACATCCGCGCGCGCTTGGTGGTGGACTACAAGACGCAGAACTCCTTCGTTGACCGCCTGGAGCAAGACACCCAGCTGGTCTACGGCATTTCCGAGTTCGACCTGAGCGAAGCGACCATGCTCACCGTCGGCTTCAGCTACCTCAACAGCCAGGTCGATGACCCGCTGCGTACCGGTTTCCAGGTGCGCTATGCCGATGGCAGCAAGACTGACTTCAGCCGCTCGAAAAACAGCGCGGCGAACTGGTCGTACAACGACCGCAAGCAGACCAACGTGTTCACCTCGCTGGAGCACCAGTTCGATAACGGCTGGAGCGGCAAGGTCGAAGTGAGCCATAGCGTCATGGACTTCGACGAGCTGATCACCTACATGAACGGCTCGATCAGCGCAGTCGACGGTTCGGGCGCGTACCTGTACCCCAACCGCTGGTCTGGCAAGCCTCGGCAGAACAACCTCGATGCCTACCTGTCCGGCCCGTTCAGCCTGTTTGGCCGCGAACATGAGTTGATCACCGGCGTCACCCTGTCGCGCTACACCGAAAATACCCCCGACCATGGCGGTTGGTTCGGCCCGTGGACCGGCTACGACGGCACCATCGGCAATATCTGGGACTGGGATGGCAGCGGCGCGCGCCCCGACACCACCACCAAGGGCAAGACCTACATCCAGGAAAACCAGTACGCTGCCTACATGACCGGGCGCTTCCATGTCACCGACGACCTGGCCGTGATCCTCGGTGGCCGCGTCACCGACTGGAGACGGACCAGCGACTACCAGAACTGGGTTGACCCAACCCTCGATACCAAGAGCGACGAGAACCGCCACGGCGTGTTCCTGCCCTACGCCGGCGTGGTCTACGACCTCAATGAAACCTGGTCGGTCTATGGCAGCTACACCAAGATCTTCAACCCGCAGCCCTATGGCGTGCGCGACGCCAACTTCAAGCCGCTCGATCCCCAAGAGGGCACCGGGTACGAGGTGGGCCTGAAGGGTAGCTTCAACGACGACAAGCTCAACGCAAGCCTTGCGCTGTTCCGCATCGACCAGGACAACCTGGCGGTGTATGAGCGCGCGCCGGATATCTACCGAGCCGAGCAAGGCACCACCACCGACGGTGTCGAGCTGGAGCTCAATGGTGAACTGGCCGAGGGCTGGCAAGCCTTTGCAGGCTACGCCTACAGTGTCAGCACCGACGCCGATGACAACCGCATCGTCACCAACACGCCGCGCCACAGCGCCAAGACCTTCACCACCTATCGCCTGCCTGGCATCTTCGATGACAAGCTGACCGTTGGCGGCGGGGTCAACTGGCAGAGCAAGACTGGCCAGGACCTGCACACGTTCACCCAGGGCAGCTACGCCGTCGCCAACCTGATGGCACGCTACGACATCACCCAGAACCTGAGTGCTTCGCTGAACCTGAACAACGTCTTCGACCGCAAGTACTATTCCTACGTCGATGCCTGGGGCGTCTATGGCGCGCCGCGCAACTTCATGACCAGCGTGCAATACAAGTTCTGAACCAAGGCTTGCACTTGCCTCCCCGGTTCAAGACAAACGCCTTGAACCGGGGAGGCACATGCACAGTGCAGCTTCCCCCGTAGCGACTCAGCGCAGCGCCTCGCGCACGACGTGCACCAACCTTTCGTACACCTCATCGATTTCTGCCGTTACCAGACGCATGCGCAGAAAGTCGTGCACCAACCCCTCGAATACCTCACAGCACACCGTCACACCCTGCGCTTTGAGGTGCTGGGCGTACGCCTGCCCTTCATCGAGCAAAGGGTCGAACCCAGCCAGCCCCAGGTACGCCGGCGCCACGCCTTGCAGGCCGGTGGCCAGCAGCGGCGAGAAGCGCCACTGCGCGCGATCTTCCGGGCTGCGGGCATAGTGGTCGTAGAACCATTCCAGGGTCGCGCTTTCCAGCAGGTAGCCCTCGGCAAACAAGGTGCGTGACTCGGCGCACTGCGACGCATCGGCCACCGGGTAGCAGAGCAGTTGCAAGCGCGGCTGGATCGGCCCGCCGCTACGCGCAGCATCGATCGCCAGCACACTGGCCAGCGTTGCCCCAACACTATCACCGCCCACCACGACGCGGCTGGCGTCGAGCCCCAGTGCGCAGGCATTGGCCTCAAGCCAGGCCAAGGCATCGGCGCAGTCGTCAAGCGCTACCGGAAAACGCTGCTCCGGGGCACGCCGGTAATCAACCGTCAGCACCGCGCACGGGGTGCGCGCGCAGAACTCGCGGCAAACGCCATCGTGGGAGGCAATGCTACCCACCACGAAGCCGCCACCATGCAAGTACAGCAGCACCGGCAACGGCTGCGCGCTGGCGCCCTGTGGACGATACAGGCGCAGCGCCAACTGCGCGCCATCGCGGGCGCGGCAGTACAGGTCCTCGGTGTCGACCTGCGGCACGTTCCAGCGCATGCGCAGCGAGGCTTGTTCGAAGGCTTCGCGGGCCTGGGCAGGGGTACTCTGGTGGAAAGCCATCGACTGGCCATCACCTGGGCTGGCCTCGATCAGATCGAGGAATTCGGCAATTTCGCGGTTCAGTGACATGACATGGGTCCCAGGCCGGGCGCAGCTGCGCCGGGCCTCTGTGCAAGAAAGAAAAGGTTCAGTCGCCCTGGACGTGCAGGCAGTGCTCGATCAACAGCAGCAGTTGCGCCTCGAACTGCTGCATCAAGGCGTCGATAGTGCCTTGGCGGAAGCGCCGGTTGCTGTAGATGCAGCGGAACGACAACTTGCCATCGAACACCTGCCCAACCACCTCCAGCCAGTTGGCCAGGCTCGCCTGTTGCGAGAAGCTGTCACCGACGCTTTCCGGGCCCGGCAAGAACAAGGCATGCTCGGCATCGAAGCTCTGGTCGAGCTGGCCCAGGTAGTTGAAGGTGACCTGGGCCTGCGGCAGCTCGGCCAGGCGCTCACACACCCACGGCTGGTCCATGTGCCGCAGCACGCCGTAGCCAATCCCCTTGTTCGGCACCGCCGCCAGTTGCTCACGGACCGCCATGATCGATTCGCCAGGGCCCGTGCCGGGGCTCAGGCGCACCGGGTACATGCTGGTGAACCAGCCCAAGGTGCGGCTGAGGTCCAACTGCTCGAACAGGTCCTCGCGGCCGTGCCCCTCCAGCAACACCAACGCCGAGTCAGTGCTGCCCCACTGGCACAGGGCCCGGCTCAGGGCGGTCAGCAACAGGTCGTTGATCTGGGTTTGATAGGCTGCCGGCGCCTGCTTGAGCAATTGCCCGGTGGCGACGGCATCAAGGCTGAACGATGCCTCGTCACGGTGGCACATCAAGTTGCCGCCGCGCGGGTTGTCACAACGCAGCGGCGCGTCCTCGCGGTCGAGTTGCCCCAGCCAGTAGTCCAGCTCACGCTCGCGCAGTACCGGGGCGTGCCCGGCAAGGCCGGCAGCCCATTCGCCAAAGCTGCTGGTACGCACCGGCAGCTGGGGCTCGCGCCCCGCCAGGCAAGCCTGGTAGGCCAGTTGCAGATCCTGCAGCAGCACCCGCCAGGACACCCCGTCGATGACCAGGTGATGGATGACCAGCAACAGCCGCACCTGGCCATTGCCCAAGGTTGCCAGCAAGCCACGCATCAGCGGGCCCTGAGCCAGGTCAAGGCTACGCTGCACCTGGTTGGCCATGTCCTCCAGCGCGTCCTCGTCGGCCACCTCGCGCACCCATAACAGCGGGTCGTGCGCAAGGCCCTGCAGGCATTCCTGCAACGGCTGATAACGCTGGATCCATCGCCCCTGCTGCTGGCTGAAACGCAGGCGCAGGGCATCGTGCTGGCCAAGCATGCAAGTCAACGTGCGTTGCAGCGCATCGACATCCAGCGCCTGGTTGGCACGCAGCAACAAAGCCTGGTTGAAATGCTCGGGCGAGTGGGTCTGGGCGCTGAAGAACCATTCCTGGATCGGAATCAGCGGGAAGGCCCCCTCCACCACCGCAGCCTGGTGCTCGCCGGTTGCCCGCGACACGCCCTGCTGGTCGAACAGATTGGCGATGGTCTGGCAGCGCATCAGGTCGCGCAACTTGAGTTCGAGCTTCAGTTGCCCGTGGTTGCGCACCCGCGAAATCACTTGCAGGCTGAGAATCGAGTCACCGCCCAGTTCGAAGAAGTTGTCGGTGATGCCGACCTGCTCCACCTGCAGCACCTCGGCCCAGATCTGCGCCATCCACTGTTCTTCGTCGCTGCGCGGCGGCACATGGCTGGCAACATCGAACGACGGTTCCGGCAGGGCCTTGCGGTCAATCTTGCCATTGGGTGAAAGCGGCAGGCGCTCAAGGCAGATCACCTGCAACGGCACCATGTAGGCCGGCAGGGTCTCGGCCAGGGCCGCCTTGAGCGCGTCACCGCGCAACGGTTCGGTGGTTGCCACATAGCCCACCAGTTGCTTGCCCGAAACGCCATCGCGGGCGATGACCACGGCATCCACGACACCGGGCTGCTGACGCAGGCAAGCCTCGATCTCGCCCAGTTCGATGCGGAACCCTCGCACCTTGACCTGGTGGTCCAACCGCCCGACATAGTCCAGCACGCCACTCTGGCGCAGCCGCACCAGGTCGCCGGAGCGATAGAAGCGCGCGCCCGGAGCGCCGAAAGGGTCCGGCACGAAGCGCTCGGCAGTGGCCGACGGGCGCTGGTAGTAGCCACGAGCAACGCCACGGCCGCCAATGAACAGTTGCCCGGCAAAACCGGCCGGCAGCGGATTGAGGTCATCGTCCAGCACCTGCAACGAACGCTGTCCGACCACCCGCCCGATGGGCGCATAGGCCGCTCCACAGGGTTCCTCTGCCGGCGCTTTCCACAGCATCGGCGTAACCACCGTCTCAGTCGGGCCGTAGCCATTGGTGATCAGCCGTGGTCGCAGCACAGTGCGCACCTCAGCCAGGGTGCGCTCCGGCACCGCATCACCGCCCAGGCAGTAGATGCCCACGTCAGGCGCCTGGCAGCCGCTGAGCTGCACATACTCGGCCACCTGTTTGAGGTAGGCCGGTGGGAAACAGGCAATATCGATGCGGCCATGCCCCAAAGCCTCGCAGGTTTGCTGCGGGGTCCACAATTCATCGTCACGCAGCACCAGGGTGCCGCCCACCGACAACGTGGTGAGCCAGCGTTCGTGGGCACCGTCGAAGGCGAACGACATGAAATGCAGCTCACGGGTGCCGGCCTGCATCTCGTACAGCTCGGCAATCGCCTGGCAATGCATGCTCAACGGCCCATGGCTGACGGCGACCCCTTTGGGCACGCCGGTCGAACCTGAGGTGTAGATCAGATAGGCCAGGCTATGTTCGTGCAGCACCGGCAGCAGCGCGGGCGCCGTGGGTGCGGCATCGGCCAGCGTGGCCGGATCCAGCGGCACCAGCCCGTCGGGCAAGGCCAGGCGCCGGCCCAGGTCGGCGCGGCCGATCAGCTGGGCCATGCCGCTGTCCTGGATCATGAACGCCAGGCGTTCGGCCGGGTAGTCCAGGTCAAGCGGAACGTAGGCCGCGCCGCTCTTGAACACCGCCAGCAATGCCACCAGCATGTCCAGCGAACGCTCCAGGGCAACGCCGACCAACACTTCCGGCCCTGCGCCGCGCGCCAGCAGATGGCGCGCCAGCTGGCTGGCACGCGCCTCCAGTTGCCCATAGCTGATGGCCTGGCCTGCGCACTCAGCGGCAATCGCCTCGGGCCGCGCAGCCGCCTGCCGGGCAATCAGGCCGGGCAGCAGCAGCGGCTGGTATTGCTGTGCAGGCACCGCGCCCCAGGTATCGAGCGCCTGGGCTTGTACAGGGGTCAGGCGCTGCAGGTTGCCGATGGGCGCCGCCGGCGTTTCGATCATCGACTGCAGCAGGGTTTCCATCAGCTCGCGGATACCTTGCACCGCCTCTGATGTGAAGTGGCTACGCAGGAACAGGTATTCGATCGAAAGCGTCTCGCCAAGTGTCACCGCCAGGTCCATGGGGAAGTTGGTGACGTCGTGGCTGCTCGACTCGCCGAAGCGCAACCCGCCCTGGGCTTGCTCCAGGCGCTGGTCGATGGGGTAGTTCTCGAACACGATGATACTGTCGAACAACGCCTGCCCGCCCTGCCCCGACCAGCGCTGGATATCCGCCAGTGGCGCATGGGCGTGCTCGCGCAGGTCGAGGTTGTCGGCCTGCAGCTGCTGCAACCAGAGGTCCAGGCGCTGCGCCGGGTCCAGGGTCTGGATCACCGGCAGGGTATTGATGAACAGGCCCAGCATGTTCTGCGCGTTGGGCAGGCTGTCCGGGCGCCCGGCCACGGTTGCGCCGAAGGCCACGCTGCGCTGTCCGGTGTAACGCTGCAACAGCAACAGCCAGGCGCCCTGGATCAGGGTATTGGCGGTGATGCCCTGGCTGCGGCAATGTTGCTGCAACGCTGCGGTACGCCGCGCATCCCAACGCGTGTAGAGCGCCTCGTGGCCTGGCAGCTCGGCACTGTGCCGAGGGTGGATGGCCTGGCTCAGTTGGGTGGGGGCGTCGAGCAGGCGCAGCCGCTTCTGCCAGTAGCCCTGCAGACGGCTCTGGTCCTGGGCCTGCAACCAGGCGATGAAGTCGCCATAGCGGCCACTGTCACCGGTCACCTCGCCACTGGCGTAGTGCTGCAACACCTCGCCGAACAACTGCGAGCTGCTCCAGCCATCCATGAGGATGTGGTGGCTGGTCCACACCAGGCGGTGTTCGCTGTCGTGGGTGCGTACCAGCAGCAGGCGTTGCAACGGCACCTGGCTGAGGTCGAACCCCCGCTGGGCGCGGGCCAGCGCTTCAAGGTCGGCATCGGTGAAGCTGCGTGCGCGCCAGTCGAACACGCTCATCGCCACCTCGACATGGCGATGCACCACCTGCAGCGGCGCGCTCTGCCCGCCTTGCCAGTGGAATGAGGTGCGCAGAATGTCGTGACGCCCGATCACATGCTGCCAGGCGGCACGGAACCGCTCGGCGTCGAGCCCCTCGACCGGCAGGCTGAGCTGGTTGACGTAAAGATCGCTGCCTTCATCGGACAGCGTGTGGAACAGCATGCCCTGCTGCATGGGCGACAACGGGTAGATGTCTTCGATGTCAGCCACCGCCACCGGCAATGCAT